>JAYXXD010000023.1:0-21900 GCA_036019775.1 Thermoplasmatota archaeon | reverse complement strand
CAGTAGTTTTTGAATTCAAGCCTCTCATCCTGAGGTCAAGTTGAAATGCCATCTGCTTTAGCGTGGAATGAGGGGATTTCATGACCAGGGATGATGCACGCCTGGAACGTTTGCATGGGATGCTACGGCAACGAGGTATTCTCCTTCCTGCATTTGATCTGTACGGTGGAGCCAAAGGCCTATACGATTTCGGACCGGTTGGAGGTAGACTTCGGTCAAGATTGAATCAAGTATGGCTCGACCATTGGCTCTGTTTGGGAAATGTCGTCGAAATATCTTGTCCAACCGTTACGCCTTATGAGGTGCTTGAAGCGAGCGGCCATGTTGGTGAATTTTCTGATTTTATGACCGTATGTAGACAATGTGAGGAAGCCAGTCGGGCAGATACGCTTTTGGAAGCTTATCATCCAAATCCAGATGCACTTTCCAAATCAGAGTTACAATCACTTCTGGATAAAGAAAATCCTGATTGCCCTTCGTGTAGGTCGAATGATTGGAATAGTATCATTGCACAAAATTTGATGTTCTCCACAACAATTGGAGCAGGTACTTCTGGACGTGAAGGTTTTCTTCGGCCAGAAACAGCCCAAGGTATGTTTACTTCATTCCCTGCTTTGTACCGTCATTTTCGTGAACGGCTACCTTTCGGTGCAGTCCAGGTAGGAAAGGGATACAGAAACGAAATTTCACCACGTCAAGGCATGATTCGTCTTCGGGAATTCAACATGGCGGAACTGGAATATTTCATTGATCCAAACGCTTCAGTTGAACACGATTTTTCTTCTTGGTCGGACATAACATTCAATCTTGTCGATGGGGATGGAAAAACACATACAATGTCTCTACAAAACGCTGTTGAGAACCAACTTGTTCGCCACCCAACAGTAGGATTTTTTATGGGCAAGACATATGACTTTCTCATTCATGTTGGCATCGATCCATCGAGACTACGATTCCGACAGCATGCAAGCGATGAGATGGCTCATTATGCATCCGATTGTTGGGATGTTGAGATCGAGGGTTCTTATGGCTGGATTGAATGTGTCGGGATTGCACATCGAGGATGTTACGATCTTGAGGCTCATGAACGGGCGACTGGAAAGACGCTTCGGGCACGACGCGAATTTTCGGAGCCAAGGATTATCGAAATTGATGGGTGGACCATCGATGGTGGCGTTGCTGGACCAGCATTTCGTGCAGATGCAGGACAAGTAAAAACAATCGTAGAATCGTTTTCTTCCGACATTGAATTTCCAATCGATGTTGAACTTTCAGACGGTCGTACATTGACCGTCTTGCCTGAACATGTGAAACGAGTTCAAAAATCAGTCAAGGAAACTGGTGAGTGGTTTGTTCCACATGTTGTTGAACCTGCCTTTGGCATTGACCGGATTCTCTGGCATATCCTTGACCATGCATTTGTCGAGACTGAAAAAGGAGGAGAACCATATCGAATGTTGAAACTTTCCGATTCGATCGCTCCAATTGATGTTGCGATTTTCCCGTTGTTTGAAAAAGATGGAATGGATGTACTCGCAAGCGAATTGCACCAACGTTGTTGCCAAATGCCAGGTCTTGTCTCACTTTATGATGGAAGCGGATCAATTGGAAAACGCTATGCTCGCGCAGATGAAATTGGTGTTCCAATATGTTTGACAGTCGATCATCAATCGATAGAAGATCGTACAGTTACGTTACGCCAACGCAACGATGGTTCTCAAATCCGAATATCAGTCGATGAACTTCCATTCCTCTGATTGGAGAAGCATCTTCATTTACTGTCGTGATGACTCGTTGTTATGAGCGGTGCTGCGGATTGGACTGAGCGGCACCGCCCAACATCCGAGCATCAACTCGAAGGCAATGAACCACAACGACGAAAAATCCGAGAATGGCTTGACGGGTGGGTCAACGGTCAACCCAAAAAGAAGGGAATTCTCTTGGTTGGGCCACCCGGTGTGGGTAAAACTACTGTTGCCCGAGCCATCGCACAGGACATGGGTTGGACCGTCATTGAACTCAATGCTAGCGATACTCGAAACGCTGTATCAATACGCAAGGCAGCTACACAATCATCCACTCATCGCTCTTTGTTTCATGACCCGACAAAACCTCAACAACGAACATTGATTTTATTGGATGAAGTTGACCATATTGGAGGAGGACTTCGAGCAGTGAGTGAGGATAGAATTCGGAAGGGTATCGAAAATGATGAGTCGATTCCTCTTGCAGGAGATTCTGGTGGCAAAGCCGAATTGCTTCGATTACTTGAATTGACCAAGCAGCCCGTTATTCTTGCATGTAACGATATCATGGGTTTGTGGGGTAAATCGTCATCGACTTGGAGAAATACAAAAGATCGATTTAGCAAACATCTGATCACTGTTACGTTTGATCGGGTGTCCGATGAGGCTTTGAGACGAATTGCGAGACGTGTGCTTCGTGAAGAATCGATTGAATACACAAACGATGCAATCGACGCCCTTGTTGATGGCAACCACGGTGATCTTCGGGCACTTGTCAGAGATTTGCAAGTCTTATCCTCTGGTGGAGTCGAAGCATTGGATTCGAATTTGGTGGTGCAACATCTTGACGCTGGTCGTCGAGATATGACAACTGAAGTCTTTCCTGGCATGGAATCATTGTATCGTTCAGATACAGCAGTTGATGCCGTCGGGATTGGTCGTAGTATCGATAAACAGCCCTCAGATTTGATGAATTGGGTCCACTGGAATAATTCATCACTGTTTGATGTTGTGGCTATGCGTCGGGGTTCAAAAGCTCTAGTCATTGCTGACCGATCAGTTGAAAGTAGGTATCGCGATCTTGCCCACCACTCATCGTATTGGACCCTTCATTTGTCTTCCTTATCAGCAAGTGTTGCAAACCAAATCCAGCTGCCTACACGTATTTATCCAAGTTATCCCAATTATCTTCGGCGCACAGGTTCGTGGATGCGTCCAGCAATCATCGATCATCTCGCTGAAATTTCCAAGAGCAGTCGGTCGACGGTTCGTAGAGAATTTATGCCATTGTTGAGTGCTCTTCATCAAGAAAATCCAGTTTTTGGCGATCCCAATCGGTTTGAAATCTCACTGGCTTTGGGGTTGAGTGCAGAAGAGCATGCTGCACTGTGCAACTTACCCATTTCTCGAAAATCAACAAAGGCCCTTATCAGAGCCTATGAAGATGCTGAAGAACAATGGAAAAGTCCACTCATCACCTCTGTGCTGGAAGAACTTCATGAAGAAACTGAGAGTGAATCAACATCGGAACCAGAACCAAACAAACAAATTGATTCAGCCCAACGGACCCTGTTCTGATTCCTCATGCGGCTCTCGTGAGATCATTCGTCTCAATCGCGACAAAGCCCCTCGTGGAGCCTGATCTTTCGATTCGGATCTCCATGTGTGAGGATGCAACAAAATTACTGCAGTCAATAATTCAAGACGTCCAAACCACATCAAAATCGAGGTTAATATGAGTGCTCCCGAATTAAGTCCAGCCCAAGTTTCAGTTGGCCCATAATTTCCGATTGTTGGTCCAGTATTTCCTAGGCTGGATGCGACCAAGGCAAGAATTGATTCAAAATTCTCTCCAGGTACAATGAAAGCAAGTAAAATTGACGAAATGGCGAACAGGCCAATCCAAACGAACAGCATACCAACAATGAGACCAAGTTGTTGATTACCAACTACTTCACCATTCATGCGAATCGTTTGCACTTTACGAGGTTGAGCAATTCGAACCAATTCTCTCATAGCGACTTTGAATGCAAGGTTGATTCTCAGTAATTTCAATCCACCGCTTGTGCTTCCAGCAGAGGCACCAACAATCATCAGAACAAAGAGGAACAAATGCGTTACAACTGGCCACTGCATGTAGTCCGTTGATGTGTATCCAGTTGAAGTGCCAAGAGATACAACATGGAATAGAGAATCGATAAATGAATCTACAGTTGTATAATCGCGTGTAGCGAGTAAGGCTATGGAGATAAACAAAAATGTCGTAAAAATATAGACGATGTAATTTTTGAATTCTTCATCACCAGCGGCCTTTTTGAATTGACCTTCTCGAATAAACCATAGCAATGTGAAGTTTATTCCGCCGATGAACATGAATAGAATGATAATCAATTCAACAGTGTAGGATTCAAAGTGTCCAATACTCGCATCATAGGTCGAAAATCCACCGGTTGGCATTGTCGTCAGTGCGTGATTTATAGAATCGAACCAATTCATTCCTCCAATGGTCAATAATAAAACAAATTCGAGCAATGTTAGCGCAAGATAAAGGCCCCATAACGCCAAAGCTGTCTCCTGTAGTTTTGGCTTTAATCGAGAAAGGGATGGTCCGGTTAATTCTGCTCGGGCTAGAGCCATCCCTCCACCGATGACACGAGATAAAATCATCATTCCAAGCATAATGATCCCCATTCCTCCAAACCATTGTGTAAGGGATCGCCAAAACAACAGCCCACGCGGTTGCGAATTAATACAGTCCATGCCAGGTAAGCAATTAGGACTCATCGATGTGGAGATGACGGTTGCTCCAGTCGTTGAAAATCCAGACATGGATTCGAACCATGCATTCACTGCACCCCGGGCAACATCTGCAAAGGATGAGCCATCTGTAAATGGCCCGTGAAACATTCCTCCAAGCCAATATGGAAGGGCTCCAATAAAAACCGCCAAAGGCCAGACTAAAGCTACTGCGGCAAAGGCTTCACGATCTCGCAAACGCATGTGCGTATTCCGTTTTGTACCGAATCGTAACATCATCGATCCAATGAATAATGAGAGTCCAGCAGGGATTGAAAAAGCACGAAAAGCGAGATCCCAATTGTCAAGATAGCCAGTGATAACAACACACAATACCAGTGGAATTGTCAAAGCGACAAGTGTCCAGCCCAATATGAGATTGAGAACATCAAATCGCATGTTCACACCTTGAATCGTTTCTCAAGATCAGCAACCCGGTCTGGTCGGCAGAACAAAATAAGACGGTCACCCTCAACGATTGTCTTTTCTCTTGCTGGACGCAAAGTCTCCCAATATCCGTTTGTGTTTCGCCGTTGTATGAATGCAATTCTCGACCAATCCGGTAATCCTGAATTTCCTATCTTTTTTCCAGCAAATTTCGAATCTTTTGCTACAGTTTGACTGATTCCTACAACATCAGGAATGTTTGAGAGAATGGCATATGCTCCTGACGCTTTCGTATGAATATGTGCAAGTATGTTATCAACTGCAACACGCTTAATGTCCACTGCAAAAGTGATTCCCATACGCTGGGTGACTGTGACAAGATCTGAATCTTTGAGAATGAGCCCTGTTCGTGTTACTCCCATGTCGTTTGCTAATAGTGCTGCAGCGATTGAGATGTGATCATCATCAAGTGCGGCAATTGCGATATGATGCTCTTTAATTCCAATTTCAGTGAGAATATTTCGATCGAGGAAATCCCCATGAATGACATCTAAATTTGCATGCGCACCTATATCAGAACCAGACAGCGAATTTGCAATGTTGAGATTTCTCTCGATAACTGTTACATGCGCTCCGTTTCTTAGCCAATTCTCAGCAATTCTTCTTCCAACATTTGTTGCTCCAATGATGGCAACGCGAGGTTGTGTTGGAAAATCGATTGATTCGTGTCCAAATGCAGTCAAGATACGGCTGAATGAACCAAGTCCACTGGTTGCAACTGCAATACGATCTTTAGGCATCAAGGAAAAATCCTTCCCAGGTACAGTACTTGGCTCTCCGTCACGTTTTACTCCAACGATGAGTGGTAGTCCACCTTCGATACCTAAACTGGCTTCCCCAAGCGTTTGGTAAATGACTTGATCAGCATCTTTTGTTACATTCAATTCGATAATGTATGCTTCATGCCCAAATGGTATGACTTCCTCAATTGCAGAGGAGCGCAGCCCGGTTGCTAAACGTTGGATAGCTCCATCAACAGGGTCGATGGCATAATCAACAGCTGCCCAACGTGACAAATGCCCTTGCTCATGTTCATTGACATATGTTCTGTTTCGGAACCGTCCTATTGAAAGTAAGTTATTTTTGATTGAAACACCATTCTGGCGCTTGTATTCATCCTCAGCGAGAGCACAGGCAATCAGGTTTCGATCATCAGAATCTGTGACAGCCACAAATACGGTAGCATCACCAATTCCTGCTTCTTGCAATGATTCTCTTGAAGTGATGTCACCATGAATCACAAGTGCATCGAGAGATTGTGCGTTCTTTACCGCTCTTGAATCGTTATCGATCAAGACAACATCCATGGTTTCTGCACGCATAGCACGTGCTAACTCAGAACCAACTCGACCAGCTCCTCCGATAATCACACGCATGTTTCATCACCTCAACTGTAAACAGGGAACTTGCCGCCGCCATAACTTACGGGTCCTTCTAAAGCAAACACGCGTTCACGATGCACTCGATCAAAATCATCATCTTTGTCGGAATAGGATAAAGGCCGGTAATACGCATTAATGTAGGTGCCATCCCTTCCGGGATCCGGTTGTTCAATCCAATCGATAAGTGCAGATGCTGTATGGAGCAACCATTTGTTATTGGTCACATCAACGGAAGCCTCGATATAACATGAATCCAATTCAATGTTGTTATCATTGCACCAATCTGTGGACATCGGAAGTTGAATGTATCCCCATGCGTGTGCTTCCCATTTTGTGTAGGATTGACTTGAAAGGATTCCAAACACGTACCATCCAGGTATACCTTTTACTCTGAGCAAACTTAGGAATGCGTTGGTTTGTTCATCACAGTCACCTTGTCCATCAAGAAGGCATTGTGGTCCACTCTTTGCTGGTAACCCAGCACAACTCTGATCGCCTGGAGGGCAAGTGTAGTATTTGATGTTGTTTCGAATGTAATCAAATGCTGCTCGAGCAAATGTAAATGCGTTCTGGTTCCCATCAGGTAAATTCGAATCAATTGCTGTGACCGCAGCTATAACCGTTGCACCAGTAGCGTCAATTGCGTAATTTGGACGGTTCTTGTTGTACCATTTATCAGCAGTAAAATCTTGTTCTCGCTCACCTTGTCCTCGATTCTGAAAATCATCAAATGTTCCACTGTGTTGTTCTAAAATTCCGGATGAATATCCTGGAATACGTGGATCAACATCGTCAACATCAGACCACCATGTGTACGAATTGGTGCTAATAGTAACCAAATATTCGTAGGTTAACGTTTGACTAGGACCTAAATTTGCATTTACTTTGACACATGGGCCTCCTATGCAATAATGCACTCCAGAACCAGATGTCCCTGGCCACCAAATTTTGTGACCTCCTTGTGTTACAATCGCATCGTCATGCGAACGTATTGCTGAATTTTCTGTTGGAATATTGATTGATTGGCCATCGATTCGTAACTCAATCGCTGTTACATCCTGAATCTTTTGATTTGGAAGATCTTGTGAACCATCGGTATACGTATACATCGAATTGCTGTTTTCTAATGCATAAACGTCTGGTGAAATCGGTAGTGATTCGTTGAAGTATTCATTCATATCTGAATCCCTGTTTTCATAGGTTATTATGCGATTTAATGTGTAATCAGCCTCGATGTCATAGACCAGGTAGCCAGTCGTAGGATTCAGAAGGAATTCCTTGACTTCTCCAATCTTTCCAATTGTCATGTCTCTAGCCTGAGGTGAGAGCATAATGAAAGCAACTAGACTAAGCATAATGATGCTACGGAATCGATTTTTCCGTCCCTTGAGAATATTTTTCGTTCGCCCTCGATCGGTTTGAACAATGCCTCGACGTCGCGGAGTGGAGGTCATTTTGTAGGATTTGACGTTATTGTGTCGGTCTTTTTGAAGAAGAATCCTCTGCTCCATGATGGAACTGTTCGCTAAAACTCTGCCACAGGAATAGCAAATTGTATCCCCAGGCAACGTGGTCGCGCTGCAATACGGGCAGGAACCCATGATTGGTTGGTTTCACAGTCATGGTTTAATGCTTGTGTGAGAAGACCGACCAAACCATTGATAGAGGAGGTGTTTGGCGCAGAATTCATTCTTCGGAAGAAATTACGTTATTATGGACTGATTTTGGAGCCTGAATGAGTCGAGAAGATGCGAGCTGTTCACGTTTTTTATCAGCTTGCATTCTTCGCCATCGTCGTCTTCCTTCTTTGGGAACCGAATCCCAAATCCATTTTTCTGCAGAATCTTGCACAAGGAGTATTGGTGGAATAATGAAGATCCAGGCCACTGGACTAAACCATGCGAAATAAAACATGGTCAGAGATGATGCACGCCAGAAGGTTGCTCGAAAGATTGCTCCCCAGCGTTTCCCCCTGAGCATCAACGTTCCGTGGAATGCAGTAATGATTGCTTCAACCCGTGGTGCAAAAAATCCAATAAGCAGAATTGTTGCCAAATCTGTTGGAGTTTGAAAATCAGCTTGGATCTTTCTTGTAATCAATACAATGGCCAACATGCCTCCAATCGCTAGGCCGAGTGCCCAACCACTCGTAGCTTGTGAACCACCTTTTCGCACGCGTTTTCTACGTAATAAAAAGTGCATACCAATCGTAGCAATTAAGGGAATCAATATGAGTCGAAAAATGTTCAATTCAAGCGTACGATTACCAGTTAATTGAGCTTCATAATACGGTAAGAAAAGAGAGTTGTCAGCGTATGAAGCAAAAGCACCTCCGAGTAGAATTCCCCAAAACACCTGATTCCAAGCGGTTGGTAAATCATAGAATCCTGAATATTTTGTCATCACGCCTCGCCAACCAAGCGTCATTCCAACAAGGCCGCAAATTGCAGCCACTTGAAACGTGACGAAATCATTGACCACGAGTCATCCAGTGGCCTCGCCTACATAAGATGAATAGGAATTATTGCAGGCAATGAGTTCAAACACCTCCTCGATGTGTCATCGCCATGGCGAGATTGTTATTGTTCGGAGGAAAAGGTGGTGTTGGAAAAACAACAACATCCGCTTCTACTGCAGTATGGTTAGCTGATTCTGGGCTGAAGGTTTTGCTTGTATCCAGCGATCCTGCTCATTCAACATCGGATTCATTGGGCGTTGAATTGGGTTCTGAACCGACACCTGTGGATGGTGTACCTGGACTATTTGGTCTCGAATTGAACCCAGAAGCAAAGTTGTCAACATTCATGCCAAAACTTGGAGAGAGTCTTTCGGGAATGTCATCATCTCCTTTTTCATCATTTGGAGGACTTGGTGGTATGTTTGATTCTTCTGCTAAAGAAGAAATGGCATCGATTAAAGAAGAAGTCGATTCGAGTGAATTAATCCTTCCAGGTCTTGATGAAGCCATAGCGTTCGATGAGTTGCTCAAACACGTTGAGAACCCTCTGTGGGATGTCATTGTCTTCGATACTGCCCCCACGGGCCACACCTTACGTTTTCTCTCACTGCCTGAGCTCATTGAAGCGTGGTCTGGTCGTTTGTTGAGAATGATGCGCGTATCAGGTGGTATTAGGTCGATGTTGTTTGGTAGAAAACAAAGTGAGGCAATGAAGGAAGAGTTGGAACGGTTCCGACGTCGTGTCCTCCATGTTCGTCGTGTTTTAAGCGACGCATCAACAACGTCATTCACCCTTGTCACAATTCCAGAACGAATGGGAGTTAACGAAACAATCCGTGCCAATTCATCATTGAAAGAATACGAATTACCCGTAACTGCATGTTTGGTCAATCGTGTTACTCCTGAACTTGATCATCCTTTCTTGCATCGTCGTCGCACGGAAGAGCAAGAACACATTAAAGAGTTGAAAGAATCACTTAATCTCCCAGTTACGACAATGGATTTATTTGACTCAGAAGTTCAAGGATTGGAAAGATTACGAGATTATGGGGAATTGTTGTATGGTCAACCGAGAACTCTTTCCGCAGAGCTTGGACCTTATGAAGTCGGAAAGCGACTAAACCACTCGATTCATAGGGGAATGCACGTAGAAGATGGAAATGGTGTTGAAATTATTCATTTGCATTTCCCGGGCTTGGAAAGAGAAGATTTGTCTTTACGCAGCGAAGAAGGGGTTCTCTATGTTGGTGTAAATGGACGCGAACACCCGATTCCAACAAGTTCACCAACGAAATCCACTCAAGTCAAAGCTAAACTCGAAGATGATGTATTACGACTTGAAGTTCCTCGTTCTGACTAATCATCCGTTGGATTGAAAGGAGAGGGCAGGTAGGCCAATACATGGCGCTTGAAGGTCTGTCCCGTGGAATATTTCGTTCCCTCGGTTTGCTTCGAAGCAAGCGTCGCCTCAATGAAGAAGAACTCAAAGAGATGACGAAGAGCCTTCGCCGAGCTTTGCAAGAAGCTGATTTTAACGTTCGGCAAACAAAGGAGATTGTCGATCGTCTTGAAGAACGTATGCGTGAAGAGGAGCCTAGACCAGGAGTCAATTTGCAAACACATGCAATGAATATTCTGTACCTTGAATTGGTCCGTATTTTGGGAAGTACCCACGAATTTCAACCACGTGGGGCTACACTCCTTCTCGTTGGTTTGTATGGTCAAGGGAAAACAACAACGACAGCCAAATTGGCTGAATGGTATAGAAAAAAGCATGGATTACGTGTTGCAGTGATTGAAGCTGACGTCCATAGACCAGGCGCATATGCTCAACTTTCACAATTGTTGGAAGACTCAAGTGTGATTGTTTACGGGGAGCCTGATGAAAAAGATGCAGCCACAATTGTTCGGAACGGATTAGCGGCCTGCTCTTCTGCAGATTTGGTCATTGTCGATACTGCAGGACGTCACCAACTTGACGATGAACTGGTCGAGGAGTTGGAACGCATCGCCTCAATTACAAGAGCCACAGAAAGATGGTTGGTTATTGATGCCCAGGTAGGTCAAGCTGCTGGTCCAGTCGCTGCATCCTTCCACAATCTTGCAGGTGTTACTGGTATTGTGGTCACAAAATTGGATGGAACTGCTCGTGGTGGTGGAGCATTGTCTGCTGTTGCTGCTACAGGTGCTCCACTTGTTCACATAGGTGTTGGAGAAAAAGTCTCAGATCTCGAGAAATTTGAAGCGGACCGCTTCATTTCCAGACTCCTTGGAATGGGTGATATTCGCGGACTTATTGATTTGGCTCCAGAAGACTTGGATGAAGAAGAAGCAATGCGTCTGACTCAACGACTGATGTCTGGAAGATTCACGCTAAATGATATGTACAAACAAATGGAAATGATGGCCAAAGTTGGCACCATTGACAAACTCATGTCTTTTTTACCCGGTAATATGTTTGGTGGATTGGGAGGGATGTCAAAATCCCAAAAAGAGGCCATGCAAGGAAATCTGGATCGCTATCGAACGATTATGGATTCCATGACAGCCTGGGAAAAGAACGAACCTGCCAAAATCAAAGCAGACCGTATCCAACGGATAGCCCGTGGTTCAGGTGTTAAAGAAAAAGACGTTCGTGAGCTTATTGCTCAGTGGAAGCGGTCTCGAAAAATGATGAAAGGAATGGGTGGAAACCGCAAATTGAACAAACAAATGCGCAAGATGAGGAAGGACCGAGAAATGGATATGGATCCGTCTTCATTTGGCATGTAACGATGGGTGGATAACTTGCGATTGTATCACAACCCTCGATGTTCCAAGTCGAGGCAAGCTGTTGCACTCCTTCAAGAGGCTGGTTTCGAATTTGAAGAGTATCGATACTTGTCGAATGGAGTACATGTCGGCGATATAGAATTGATTTCTTCTATCCCAAATATCATTCGGAAAAAGGATGTTGTTGGTGATGTTGATGTCAATAACATCAATCCGAACTCGATCAAAGAATTGCTGCGTGAACAACCAAAATGCATGGAACGCCCTGTTCTTGTTTACAACAATCAAGCCGTTCTTGGGCGGCCTCCTGAAGCAATACTTGAATTTCTCCAAAATCAGTAGGTTTTTGCTAAGAGAACACGACGTTTTGTTGGCTTTCCTGTCATATGACAAGGTTGTTCCTCTTCATACTCATCTGTTGAATCTCCTAAGAACGTTAATCCAGTTTTTCGCTCGATTATTTCAGCATGTGCATCCGTCCCATCAAATGCGAATTCGTAAATGTGACCATCTTTGATTTCCCCTTTCATCTGCCATTCTCCATTTTCCTCCAAGATACTAGGTAATGGTTGAATCACATGGTCCATATGTTGTGTCGAGCGCTCTCTTAGAACATCAGAAATTTCATCTAAAACTTCGTTGACAGATTGAACGATGGTTGCCATCGGAAGCGGTTGCTTTCCGCCGGTACGTTTTGCTGCGAAAGCAGTTCCTTGTTCGACATCACGTGGGCCAATATCCAATCGTAATGGAACTCCTTTTATTTCCCAATCGTAATATTTCTGACCTGGATGAAGATCACGGTCATCAACATGAACTCTTAATCCTGCATTTCTCAACGTTTCTGCCACATCATGCGATATTGATACCGTATCAACATCGGAATTCTTTCGAATCATTGGACATATGACGACTTGCCATGGTGCTATTGCTGGTGGCATGATGAGCCCAGAATCGTCACCGTGCATCCCAACGACTGCACCTAGTAAACGTTCTGACATTCCATATGTTGTCTGGTGAACATGCTGTTGTTTTGCCTCGAGGTTTTCGTATGTGATATCGAAAGCTTTGGCCCATTGATCGAGATAATGGTGGCAACTTGCTACCTGCAATGTTCTACCATTTGGCATAACTGCATCGATTCCGATGGTGTAGTGGGCTCCGGGGAATGTATCCCATACAGGGCGCTTTGCTTTGATAATCGGAAGACAAAGTTTCTCCATCAATCGATCAACTATTTCCAGATCTTGCTGAATTTGTTGAGTGGCGTCTTCTTCATTGGCGTGTGCAGTGTGCGCTTCAAAGAAATGAATTTCTCGTACACGGATAAATGAACGGGTTTGTTTGGTTTCATAGCGAAATGTGTTGACCATCTGATAGACTTTCAATGGTAAGTCCTTGTGGCTACGTATCCAGAGTGGAAACATGGTATACATCGCAGTTTCGCTGGTAGGTCGAAGAAACATCGGAATATCGAGTTCATTCTCTCCGGCGTGTTTGACCCAATAGACTTCCTTTTTGAAGCCTGCTTCCTCCTCTTCATCTCGAAGTTCATCTGGATCAATACCCTCTTCTCGGGCACGTTTTAGTCGGGCAACCAAAGCATTTTCTTTCTCAAGTAGGTCTTCAGGAATGAGGAGTGGGAAGTTCACTTCCTCGTGTCCTGTTCTGTCCATTTCCGTGTGAGTTAGAGCATCGATTTGGCGCATTGCCTTCCAACCATATGGTCGCCAGACATCCATGCCTTTGATTGGATACCGCTTATCGACAAGTTCAGCGGCTTCAACAATGAATGGATACCAAGCATTGAAATCTTCAATCTTGCTTGGGATGCCTCGCTTCGCCTTGGCAGGTTTGCTCATAGTATGGCCTTCTAACACTTGCTCATCAAGATGACGGAGAAAATAGTCCGATTTGCATCAAGATTTCTTTCTGAAGAAAAAGATCATGACGAGGAAACAAAAGGCTGCAACAATATCTGGAATACCAATCACACCTTCTGTTACTGGAAGGCTCCATCCATTGATTGAATCGAGTCTGTGGATATCAAGTAAATTCATTTTTGTATGGCCTTCGTTTGAACAAGCGTTTGTGCACATCGAACCGACGAGTGTGTGAAGATAACCAAACATGTTGGCAATGATGGCAAGCAAGCCAATCATAGATGCATAACTGATGGCACCAAATGATTTCTTTTCACCTCCCTCCTTCGACGATGGGATGGGTGATGAAAGTGGCAACTCTGGTGTCGGCAATGGCGGCAT
Source organism: Thermoplasmatota archaeon (assembly GCA_036019775.1). Lineage (GTDB taxonomy): Archaea > Thermoplasmatota > Poseidoniia > Poseidoniales > Poseidoniaceae > MGIIa-L2. The sequence goes on along the minus strand of JAYXXD010000023.1, from coordinate 8,036 downwards.
CTCAAGAGCCATATCTCCAATGACTTCAATCATCATATCAGTGGCAGGTAATGGCGCAGATGGTGAAGCTACGTTCTCATCAAAATCTCGTAACTTCTTAGGTTGCACTGGCTTAATTTTGATTCCATAAAGGCGATCTGCGAGGGATGCTAATGCTCTGTCTTCGGCAACTTCAGCAGCATCCAACTCTCCATCGAGAAGTTTTTGCAGACGCTCCTGAATATCGCTCACGACACACCCTCGTTGGTATGGTCTGAGGCCCCATCATTCATGAAGCCTCCTTTTCGAAGGGTTGGACAATTATGCCTTGCCTGCTGCCTCAACTTCTGCCCAATCCTTCATGAAACCGTCGAGACCTTTGTCAGTGAGTGGATGCTTCATCAATTGTCTGAAAATTTTTGCAGGCATTGTTGCAGTATGAGCACCGAGTTGCATGCATTGCAATACATGGGTTGGATGCCGTATTGATGCAGCGAGAACTTTTGTTGCAATCTCGTATTTCTCCCATGTTTCCATGATTTCAGCAATCAGATTCATCCCGTCATGACCTGTATCATCAATCCGACCAATAAATGGGGATACGTAAGTTGCACCTGCTTTGGCAGCCATAAGTGCTTGTGATGCAGAGAATATGAGCGTAACGTTTGTATCGATTCCTTCTTCTGTCAAAACTTTTGTTGCAGCTAGTCCTTCTGGAGTGCATGGTATCTTGATAATTACATTTGCAGGTAATTCTGATTTCAATTGTCGTGCTTGTTCAAGCATTCCTTTGGTATCCATTGCAGTAACTTCTGCAGAAATTGGGCCCGAACAGATTCCAGCAATCTCACCAACGACTTCTTTGAAATCTCGACCACTTTTCTTGATCAAGGAAGGATTTGTTGTCACACCATCGAGGATTCCCCAAGCTGCAATTTCACGTATTTCATCAACATCGGCGGTATCGAGAAAGAACTCCATGAGACTTCCTTGAATTGGCGCTTCATGAATATGATGGTTCCATCATTTCCGATTTACAACCCGCTTAACGGCTTTGACAATGTGCGGTGCATTGAGTTCCATGAGTTCAAGCATTTCATCTGCTTGTCCTGATTCTCCAAATCGATCCTTCACTCCTACCCGTTCCAATGGCGTTGAGGATGTACTGGAAAGGTGTTCAGCAACAGCTCCACCAAGACCTCCAATAATCGAATGGTCTTCTGCTGTTACGATTGCTCCACATCTGGATGCTACCTTGTCAACCAGTGCCGTATCAAGAGGTTTGATTGTATGCATATCGATTACCGTTGCTTGAATACCAGATTGACTCAACAAGTCAGCCGCTTTTAGTGCCTCAGAAACAAGCACGCCACAAGAAATGATAGCAACATCACGACCTTCTCGTAGTTCAATTCCTTTTCCAATTTGAATTGTTTCTTCTTCGACATCATCATACAGTACAGGAGTTTTGTTGCGAGCAGTTCGCATGTAGGATGGATTCTTCGAGTATGCGAGTTGTTTTGTTAACAACCGTGTGCTGACATCGTCACATGGATGAAGAACAGTTACATTTGGCAAAGTTCGATAGATAGCCAGGTCTTCTATTGACTGTGCAGAAGATCCATCCGTACCTGTATGTGTTCCACCATGGGAACCACACAGGTGGACAGCAAGATTCGGTCGTGCAATGCCGTTTCTCATTTGTTCAAAGGCGCGTTCTGTAAAAATTGCAAATGTGGAAGCAAAGGGAATATATCCACTTGACGCCATCCCTGCTGCAACAAGAAGCATGTTTTGTTCTCCAATTCCGCACGAAATGGTTCGTTCAGGATATTGTTTTCGAAAATGCAATGATTTTGTTGATTTACCTAAATCTGCTTCCAAAACTACAACTTTGTCATTCTCTGCAAGTTCGAGCAATGCTTGACCGTAACCATCTCGTGTTGCTGCCATTCGTGTCATTCTTCCGCCCCCAATTCAATCATGGCTTGAGCAAATTGTTCATCGTTTGGCGCAGCTCCATGAAATGAGGGGTTGTTTTCCATGTAGGATACGCCTTTGCCTTTGATTGTGTGGGCAATCAATATCGATGGACCGTTGTTCGTATTGTCGAGGAAATTTAATCCTTCAACAATTTCTTCCATATCATGTCCGTCAATTTCCTTAACGTTCCAACCAAACGCCTTCCACTTTGCAGGAATGTCGAACATACGCATTTGTTCCTCACAAAAGTCATCGTTTTGGATTCTGTTTCGATCGAGAATTACTTTGAGGTTTCCGAGTTCATGATGCGTTGCAGCCATTGCTGCTTCCCATACCGAGCCTTCTTGAATTTCACCATCGCCAAGCATGACAAAGGCACGTCGTTCACTACCATCAATTCGAGCAGCAAGCGCACATCCCATGCCAAAGGAAAGACCCATTCCAAGTGAACCTGCGCTAAAATCTACGCCAGGGCACCATTTCATGTCCACATGTCCTTGACAAATTCCACCTAAAACTCGATACGAATGCAAATCCTCATGATTGATGAATCCCTTTTCAGCTAACAAGGCATACATTCCAGGAGATGCATGCCCCTTTGACAAGATGAATCGATCTCTATCATGCCAATCCGGTTCACCAGGTCGTACTCTCAATGAATTTGAATAAAGTGCAGCCATAAGGTCGATCTCCGAAAGAGAACCACCTGGATGACCTGCTTGAGCACGATGAACCATCTTCACAATTTCAATTCGACAGCGTCGAGCGAGTTCCTCAAGTTCCGAGATTGATGATGACATGTTGACCAGCAAATAATGGCCATCGCTTTGAGCCTTTGATAATTACCGTCGGATTATTTGGATTGTGGAATCAAAGAGCGAACAAATTTTTTGATTGAATGGGTAGCGGTAAAGAAAATTTCTTTCGCTAAATTTCCACCATTTGGAAGTGCTCTTGTCGCCAACCAAATGAATACGCCAACGAACCAGGCAAAGAAGAGGAGTGAAAACGTCTGTGAGAGTTCATGGATGCCTAATTTTTCATTGAGATGGATGTTGAGGACAATGAGAACTGCTATGAGTACACCTAGTATCGACTCTCCAGCAATAAATCCTGCACCGATTAGTACTCCTCTGCTTTCGACATCAGATGCAGCCTCTTTAGCTTCTTTGGATGGTTCTTGATCGAGCGTACCATCGACTCGCAAATACGCAGCACCTATTGCTAGAGAGGATAAAATACCTCCAATCATGATTGGAACACTGAGTTTCAGTGGCAAGTAAATTCCAATTGCCACTGACATGACCGGCATGGACAAACGAATCAATACTACCGCAAGTGCTGCACCAAGGAAAACCATTGGTAGATTCATGTCGCCGACAAAAGCACCTTTCACGATTGCTCCGATGAGTTCCGCTTGGGGTGCAAACAATGCATCGCTGCAATCGTACAATTCTGCTGTTGGTTCTGTTGCAGCAAGTCGTTCGTTGGTTGCAAGACAAGCAGTTGATGAAATCTGGAAGGCATTATGCAAAAGTGCGATGGTTGGTCCAATCACGAAAGCACCTGTGATGACGCCCACAATCTCAGCAATTTGTTGCCGCCAAGGGGTTGCTCCAACCATATGGCCAGTTTTCAAATCCTGCATGACATCACCAGCAATTGCTGCACTGCTTGCAACAACTGCTGCGATGAGCAAGGTTGCATACATAAGTTCAGTTTGAGAGAGATCGAGAATCAGAGAACCAACAACCCACACAAGGCCGACTGTGAACAATAACGTAGCAATCGTCATCCCCGATACTGGTGAATTACTCGAACCAACCACTCCTGCAATGTAGCCAGCAACGGCAGCAAAAAAGAATGCAACAAACGCAAGGAAAAGGGCACCTGCTAGTGATAACAACAGGGAACCAGTCACCATCCAATAGAAAAAGAAGGTTAGAACGACCAGAATTCCACAGACGACTGTTACCCATTTCAATGGCAAATCTTTTTCGGTTCTCAAATGGAATTCTGTATCTGAATTGTTTTGAACAAAAGATTTCTTTAATCCAGTAATAATCGTTTTTCGCATACTCCAAAGCGTGTATATTCCACCGACAACCATAGCTCCTACGCCCACATATCGAACTTGTTCAAGCCACAGTTTATCGAATCCTTTTGCAAGAGTCTCCGATTCTGGCCAACCGTTGAGGTAACCAAAGAGGGGCACTAAAATTCCAAATCCAAGAATTCCACCTAAGAAAATGAAAGATGCGATTCGAATTCCAACAATGAATCCAACTGACAACAAAGCAACAGAGAGATCAATTCCAGCGTACATTCTTGTCTTCATGAATTCGAAAGCAACTTCTGCCGAATGATGTGTCACTTTGAAACCCTTGACCATCAGACCATAGAGTGCACCTATTCCGAGTGCATAGACAATGGCTAGTGCTCCACTACCACCTTCTTCTCCTGCAACAAGAACTTCACGACAAGCAACCCCTTCCGGATAAGGTAATGCCTCTTCGACAATGAACAATCGACGCAATGCTATGGTGAACATGGTCCCTAGCAAACCTCCTAAAAGAGCAATTGAAAGCGTTGGAAACCATTCAATATCGATCCAAATTCCGATGACCAGCATTGCTGGGACTGTAAATATAACTCCTGCAGCTAACGATTCACCTGCACTCGCCATTGTTTGAACAGCATTGTTTTCGAGAATACTCACGTCTTTGAACATACTTCGCAGAATCAGCATCGACATCACTGCTGCAGGAATGCTTGCAGATACTGTCATACCTGCATAGAGTCCAAGATATGCATTTGCAGCGGTCATTAAGATGCCAAGAACAACGCCAACAACAAGAACCCGAAGCGTCAATTCTTTCGGTTCTTCATCCGCTGAAATATAAGGGGAATGTTCAGCGGACATGACATTGCCAAATCAAATGAGTTTGAGAATGATTCGGAATTCCAAGTTTGGTAAATTCATGCAGAGAATTTCATGGGAAATCCTCCATCAAAATCATAAGTTGCTCTTGTGAGGCTAACGTACTGACCCAAGTGTCGGCGTCTTAGGTGAGTTTATGGTGCAACAAAACTGGCACTCGATGGATAATGACGAGGTTCTTGCAGTTTTAGATGTAAGTCCGAATGGACTTACCCAAAATGAAATTCATTCTCGAATGAAAAAATATGGCCCAAATGAACTCGAACAACCAGAGCCAACTTCTGCATTTTTGAGGTTCTTATCTCAATACAATGATCCCCTAAATTATTTGCTCATAGCTGCAGCTCTTGTCGCCCTTGCTATCAAACCGGACCATCCTGGTGATGCGATCTTCATTTTCCTCGTTCTCACCGCTAATGCTTTCTTTGGATTTTGGCAGGAAGGTCAAGCTGAACAAGCGATGGATGCGCTCAAGCAAATGAGCATCTCGAATTCAGTTACATTACGTGATGGGTTTGAATCAGAAATTCCAACAACTGATCTTGTACCTGGTGATATTGTTAAACTCGAAGAAGGAATCAATGTTCCTGCGGATTTGAGACTCCTTGAAGTGTACCAATGTCGAGTCGATGAATCTGCATTAACCGGCGAGTCCGAACCTATAACAAAAATGACTGATTCAATGGATGTGAATGCTCTTTTGTCCGATCGGAAAAACATGATGTTTATGGGGACAACAGTAGCCACAGGCCGTGCCGTTGGTGTTGTCGTTGAGACAGGTATGAGCACACAATTAGGGCGAATAGCAAGTGACATATCTGAAGCAAAGACGCCTAAAACGCCACTCGAATTGAAACTTGAATCTTTAGGGCGATTTCTTGGTTTCATTGCACTGATTGTCGCAGTTCTTCTCGTCTCAATCAAACTCATACTTGCATATGGAGGTACTGAACCACTGCGGGATGTTGCAATTAAACAGTTCATTACAGCAATCGCAATCTTTGTTGCGATAGTTCCCGAAGGTCTTCCAATTATTCTGGTCATTACTCTTGCATTGGGTATGAGAAATATGGCAAGGCACAAGGCCATCATTCGTCGAATGAAAGCCGTCGAAACTCTTGGCTCAACCACGGTTATCTGTTCAGATAAAACTGGTACTCTAACAAAGAATGAGATGACTGTACGTCAACTTCACACCGTTGAGGGATACTTTAGCGTAACCGGCGATGGTTTCAATCCGAAAGGCACGCTCGCTGAAGGAGATAAGGAACTCGATCAGGATTCAATGTCTAACCTTCAGTCTGACCCAAGTTTCCGTCTCCTGGCAGCATGTTTGTCGTTGTGTCATAATTCACAAATTAGCAAACAAGATGGTAGATGGTCAGCAATTGGTGATCCAACTGATTCGGCATGCGCAGTCCTCGGATGGAAATTAAACGGAGATGTGCGGAAATTCTCACAACGTCACCCGCGGCTGCACGAATTCTTCTTTGACACCGACCGTAAACGTATGTCGGTAATCCATGAATATGAAGGCGAACGTTGGGTCTTCGCAAAGGGGGCAGCAGGAGGTTTTGTTCCTATTACGACCCATCGCTACAAGAATGGTGAACTCGTAGAAATAGTTGATGAAGATTTGAAGCAAGCATCGATAAGGAACAAGGAAATGGGATCCCAATCGATGCGTGTACTTGCACTTGCTGCAAGAAAACTTGGACACGAGGAGGACATTACCGACATAGCCTCGGTCGAGAAGAATCTGACATTCCTAGGACTTGTTGGAATTATGGATCCTCCACGTCCCGAAGTCAAAGAAGCGATCCGAATCTGTCAAGATGCCGGAATTAAAGTCAAGATGATTACAGGGGACCATCATATGACTGCTTCAGCAATTGGACAAGAGCTGTCCATTACAGGTGCAGAAATGGAACCAGTTAGTGGATCAGAATTACGAGTCATGTCAGATGATGAACTCTCTGAATCAGTCGAGAAAGCTATTTTTTCCCGTGTAACACCTGACCAGAAAATGAGAATAGTATCCTCTCTCCAGGACCAAGGAGAAATAGTGGCAATGACTGGTGACGGTGTTAATGATGCTCCTGCGTTATCGGGCGCAAATATCGGAATCGCAATGGGAATTGCGGGCACGGACGTAGCAAAGGACGCCGCCGACATGGTCTTGCAAGATGATAACTTTGCAAATATTGTTCACGCTGTAGAAGAGGGACGTAAAATCTATCAAAACATCCGAAACTTTGTCCGCTATCAAGTTTCGACCAACGTCGCTGCTGTTGCACTTATCGTAATATCAACCTTCATTTTTGGTTGGGAATTACCGCTTACAGCGACTCAAATTTTGGTGATCAACATCTTGATGGATGGACCTCCTGCAGTTGCCCTAGGTGTGGAAAAGCGGCATGGAAACGTTATGTCCCAACCACCTCGTCCAGTTGATGAAGGGTTGCCGAGTTCGAAGGATATAGGACTAATATTCTACCTTGGAGCTGTAATGGTTATCGGTACTTTGATTGTATTTTATCTCGCAGGAGGCGGCGTATATGGTAATGAATGCACCCTTGCACCATTCGCAACTGAAGCAGATGCCGGATTTTCAGTCTCTGCTTGTCTTTCCGGTGATGAAGCAGCATTGGCTGCTTGGAGTTCATATGCTGAATCAACATTCGCTTCTGCCCAAACAATGACCTTTGCCGTGTTTATCGTTTACCAACTGTTCAATGTATTGAATTGCCGGTCTGAAAAAGAAAGTCTCTTTTCACTTGGTCTGTTCTCAAATCGTGCAATAAATTATGCCATCCTTGCCTCTGGATTTTTACTGTTCTTATTCGTGCACTTCGCAACATTCCAACTGCCTCTGATTGGAATCGAATTTGGAAATCTACTAAGCACAACACCACTTGAAGGCGTTGATTGGCTTGTCTTAGTTACTGTTGCTTCAACAGTATTTTTGGTCGAAGAATTCAGAAAATTTATGCTCAATTCAGGTTTCTTCAAGGTACGTCGTTGATTGTGGCAGCATGCACATCTTCATGAAGCAGGAATAGAAGGATTGCATATGGAAGAATGGGTCTCTACAAAGACTGTAGCGGATCGTAATCCAGAATGGAGATCCATA
>JAYXXD010000022.1:0-21908 GCA_036019775.1 Thermoplasmatota archaeon | reverse complement strand
AATCTTGTATGTTTTCTGATTGATCAATCTTGAAACTCAAGTCAAGACTTCGAGCAATCGATCTTGTTCAGCAGCCATTCGTAGTTCCATGGCAATTCTTCGTCCACTCGACATTGGTTTACGCCAGAGAGCGTTTCCGTATGGGTGGCCAACGTTGACGTGAACATTTGTCCCTCCACCGAGTCGAGGTGCTACGTCGTAAATCCAATAATTCATATCCTTGTCAATACAAGTTTGCAGACAGAATGGTCCGATAATCCCCGGATTGTAGTGTTCTTTGCTTGCTTTGATGAATTTCTCTCCAAGTTCAAACGCCTTTTCGAGGAGTGACTCGCGAATCGTCGCCGTATTGTGTCCGACTACGGTCATCTCAGGTATTTTCTGATGATCTGGCATGGTCATTTGTTGAGGTGCTGGAAGTCGAACATGTCCATCCAGAGAGGACTCAAATCGCCAATCAACGCCGAGAAGTTCCAATTTTTCGCCTTCGTCTGCAAGTGGGCTATAGAAGAAATTGAGGTTGAAAACTGGTCCAATGACATAACGCTCAATTCGTGCTCCATCAAGTGACGCTTGATCGATAATACCATCCTTGAGGAGAACTTCTGATTTTTCTTTGTACTCTGCAAAGGAGGCACACGTGAAGAAACCACGTTCGAGTTTCTTTTGCGCATGGTGAAGCTTGACAATAACGAGGCAATCAATGTCTTCTGGATTTTCAATTGCCTCTGGGTAGGGTAATCCTGCTTTGTCGAGTATCCAATAGTAATCTTGTTCCTCGGTACGTTCTTCCATACGCAGCATGTTTCGTGACCCAAAGAGTGGAACTTTGAATTTGTTTTCAACATCCTCAATTGAGGAATAGGATGTGAACGATCGGTTCGGAATGTAGACAACATTCCGTTTTCTCATCTCGACCTGCATCGATTCATTCATTACGTCGTTGAACGAAGGCATGACAATTGCCTTATCGACCATACCACGTAGAACACGTCCTGAACTCGATCTCTTTGTTTTGAAGTAATTCGCATAGGTCTTATGTCGACCTTCCTGACAATATGCAACTGTAGGAAAGCCCTCTTCGATTCCACCATCGCAAATGTCCAATGCTGAATGTGATGCAGTCATACCGATTCGGAGTTTCATCCGATCGTATTCTTCAATGATTTGTGCAATATCATCGCGTTGAAGCATGATTCTCAACCGCCCCTTGTCAACCTCGGTCTTTGATACAATCGATTCAACCGTTTCAATCAAAACGTTGCAATTCCATCAGTTCCTCTGTAGTTAAGGTGTCTCCTGACATCAACTTGCTCATCAAATCTTGGACTTCGACACGAGCAGTTGGGCGTGTACCTTCTCCAGCCTCTGCACTTCGTCGAGCTCGCATCATATCTTGGATTGAATGGAGGCATCGAAGTGAAACGATGTAGAATCGGTGTGCTTTGTCCGCCTCTTGTTTTGTGTTTCTCAATTCACGATGCTTTGAATTTGCTCGCTCTCGTTGTTTGTTGACTTCCTTATCCCATTGAATCATCAAATCATGCGCTTCCTGTGCAGCAGCAGCAGCTTCTTGGACAGCTTGGTGTGCATCATCATGTTCTTTTCTCGCAGCGTTGAGTTCTTCGTTTTCGCTTGACTCACTCGCCATTGATTCCTGATCTTTCTTCATCTGTCGAATCTTTGCGTTAAGATCTTTCAATCGTTTCATGACTTTTCCTTCGTTTTTCCCAGTGTGCTCGCCGCGTTCGAACTCGCGCTCGAGTCGACTGAATTCACGTTGCAATGATTGTAGAGTGACTGGACGTTCTCTTCGACCTCTCTGGCCTCGCTCAGCAGGTTTCTCTTCAGGTTGATCGGCACGTATCTTGTCTCGAATTTCCGAGACCTTCTTACTCGCTTCGTTACGAATGCTTTTCTTTTCTCGAACAACTTGGTTCATTTGTTCTCGAACTTGCTTTTGTTGGTCCGAAAGTTGTATCAGTTCACGAACCTCAGAATTAAACTCGTTTCGTTGTGAGACCAACTCTTTCGTTTTCTCATTCCATGAATCACGCTCTTCACGGTACTGCGTTGCCTTTCCGTCAAGAATGTTGCGTCGTTCTTCGAAGAGTTTCTTGAAATCATCCATGGTCATCACTCTCGTATTGTGGCACAACCCGATATGCCACGGACAACCGACCTACAACGCCCATATAACCCCTTCACTCCGTTCGATACAACCACTTATTTTGGAAATCAATAGAAAGTAATGTTCAAAATCATCGAGAAAAGTCGGCAAATGGTGAGCACATGCTACTCGGCGGAATGCAAGGAATGGAACGTGTTGTACAGTCTGACTTTCCAATCTCCATACATCAGTTTGTTGACTGGACCGCCTGGTTCAATGAAGTCATCGTTTTGCTTGACATTGTTGACCAATCATCTGCAACGAACAGGTGAATTTGGACTCTATTGTACTGTTGAAGAAACCGTTGATTCACTAATGCGAGGAGCGACGAGTCTTGGACTGCAATTACCTATGAATTTGCAGGTCACTGACTTTACTGAACTTCGTCGTGAAAACGAAGATATGGATTATCTCAAATTTACACGAAAGATGATCGAACATTTTAAACAAACTCACGGTGATCGATTTACGACGTTTGTCCTCGACTCACTTGGAGCTATTTACTCATTGACTACAGTTGATGAAGCGATGAGGAAAAAGATGTTCTCGTTCTTTGATTTTCTACGTTCGATGAACCTCAACGTCTTCCTCATCACTGAACGTAATCTTGGTAATCATGCAGAATTGCAGGGAAATGAGGGTTTTCTTGCAGATGCTGTAATCAACATGGGTATGGATCATCGAAACGGTAAATTGGTTCGGACCATGCAAATCGAGAAAATGCGGCATGTTCGGCACGCTATGGAAAAGCAAGCCGTTGATGTTGGCCCTCATGGTATGGTTGTTCTTGGGCCACTATTCGATTGATTCGAGTAGGATGTCAAGAGCACCTAAGTTCACATTTGCATCCGATTGAATCATGATGATTGTTGTTTTTTTTCGAAAGAAAACAGCACAACCACTCTTTCCGATCAGTGTCATTTTCGTTCTGTTTTGAAGTAGTTTCTCGATCTTGGAGAATTGTTCGTTTGATTCAACGATTTGGGAATCAAGAACTTTGACAGACATAACCTTTGGTATTTGCCGTATGGAGTGAATGATGGACTCTTGCACGCTTCAAGTTTCGTGCTCGGGTGTATCATTGTTTGGATGGAAGTGTTGAAGTTTACCGCGCATCACATACCCCATTCCTTGACGATAATAGCCGTGCAATTCTTGGACAGTTTCCAAACCTCTTTTTCTATAGAAGGCTATGGCACGGTGATTTGATGCTCGAACTTCCAGTTGAATTGTCCGATATCCCAATGGATGAAGTTGGTCAACCAACGTATTCCAGACAAGGGAACCCCAACCCTTTCCTCGCGCTCCGGAATCCAATACAAATGAGACGATTCGAACAGTATCTTCCTTGAATGGTGTGGTCCAGAGGAGACCTCGCATTGATTTTGTGGTCGTTTGTTCGGAATCAAAGAGCATGAAATTTCCTTCCCAATCAGGAACAGGAAGAGATTGAATTGATCCGATGAAATATTCTTCTCCAGTTCCTTCAAGAAACAGTTGCTGAATAGCTTGTGTCCATTCAATTGAGAGTTGTTCAGGAGAGAGGCCACGCCGCCATCCCTCCGTCAAAGGCTCACTTCCTCATTTGTTTTCGTCCTCGAGTCCGTCCTTGTCGAATGTCAATTCGTCCAGATGTTCGTTTTTTCGAGGGTCGTTGCTTTTGTTTCGATTTTGTCTGCTCACTGTTATTCAGGCTTGCAATGCCTCCTTTCGAGAGTAAAGCATCCAGTTCATTCAATGAGATTGAGTCACCGCTTGAAGCCTTTTGACGAACTTCATTGATGTTGACTTCTGGCTGTCGACGGCGATTTCTTCTTGTGGTTGGATTTGGAGAGCGTCTCTGTTGGTTGCGTTTGTTTTTTGATGAGATCCGTTGCCAAGCTTCCAGACGACCTATTTCACGACGAAGTTCATGTTTCGTTGAGTACTGCTGATTGATGGAACGTTGAAGCAATTTTGCATTTTTCTGGAATTCCTTAACCGACTTTGGATTGAGGTGAACGCCCTCAAGTGCAGGGTTGTTTTCGATGAGTTTTACAAGAACGTCCTCCTCTTGCTTTCTTGTTTTCTTGAGGGCTCGATATTCCTCATTTTGTTCGCGTCGTAATCGAATAAATTCTTGATGTGCTTCATTGGATTGCAACGATGCTTGATACATGGCTTGCAATTCGAAGAAGTATGCGAAATCGCCTCGTTCAACCCCAAGCGTCGGAGCGTTGAAAATGTCGACTTCTGACGTTAATTTCTCAAAAATACGGACCATTTCTTGATGGATCCGTTTGGTTGGAATTGCAATTCTTTGGTTGATTCCATCACGGACTTCACGTAGTTCTTGCACTTTCAGGCTCAACGGTCGAAGTTCGGAGAGGATTTGTTGCCGGTCGGAGCGTACATTACGAGTCTCTTGAAGGCCTCCACGTAAAAGTTCCAAGAGTTCCTTTGAATTTTGGCGTTCCTCAACAAGTTCCTGAATCTGTTTTTCAACGCCTTCAAGTTCTGTTCGTAATTCTTCAAGGCGACTTGTAACTTCATCCTCAGAACTTTTTCTAAGATCATGGAAAAGGTCCTCAGGCTCTTCGTTGATATCGAAAATAGGCTCGCAAATCTCCTGCCAAGATTTTCCTTCTGAAAGCATGTGAATGGCTCGCATAAATTCATCCTGAATCGACATTGCTCCTTCTGCTCGAAGTACTCGAGAGAGATCGTGATCATGGTCGAATGGATCCTCGATTGGCATCACATGCTGCATGCGACCTTCGTCAGAACCAGTTACGACTTCGAGAGGCAGTGGGCCAACATGTTCCCACTTCTTTTCTTTGGTCGAAAGATGGGATCCGTTACGGATGGAGACGACCATTGCTTCCCAATCCCACCGAGTTGCATATCGGTCGAAGAAACCGATCAATAACGATGCAAGTGACATGGTATTGTCCGTACTGTATGGTTCATCATCGAATCCAACGTCAAACGTTTTACCGTGGAATGTTAATGGTCTCTTGGTGTAGTTTTCCTGCCGATTCGGAACGAGAGGAGGTTGGACAATCTGTGCGTATTGGATTGCGAGTAAAGTCCATGCATAAGACGACAATGTTCCTTCAAAGGCGTTGTTGATGCCTCTTCTGCTCGCCCAATGTTTCACCATGAGGACAAGGCGCCGAAGTCGCTCCTCCTGGGCATAGGATTTGAGCATCATCGAGTTGTAAATTGCAAGGCGGTTGTCGAGCGAAATGTCGACATCCAAACCTGAACGAGGGTCTCGAAACTTGACGATTGGAATCCTCGCCTTAGGTATAAGTTGGATATCGTCCATGCCTTCTTCTTGCAAGACTCCGGATAACTTTCTCAACACTTTTTGAGGAGTTTTATTCTTGAACGAGAGGCATAGATCAAGATCTCCTGTCTCGATGGAAAGGTTGGTTACGCTTGAACCAAATGACTCAACGATTGCATTTTTTCCAAATCTTCGGAAAATTACGCTCGATAAGTGCTTTGTAAGTGATTCTCGACTTTTTGATTTCGCATCACCTATTCGCTTGATTAATTTCTTCAAATCGGAATCAAGTTTTTCGATATCATTCTCTCTGACCGAATGAAAGTCAGGGATATCGATTTCTTCAAGAAGATGTCTGTAGAGATACGGCCAGCGCTCCTGCTGCTGTTTCGAAAGGCCTGTTTTGGAGCAGACACTCATTCTTCTTCACCGTCCACTTGGGCATTTTGGCGCCGTTCACGAGCCAAAGCTCGCGATGATTTCCCTCCATCACGAACGCGTTGAGCATCAGCCATGAGTTCATGAAAACCGTTTTCGATACAATTTTTCCAAAATTCAATACCTCTCTGGCTCTCATCAAGTGCTTGCGCAAGACGAGTTGTTCTTGCATCAGCATCCTTTCTTTTCTGCTCGTTCTCGATGTAGGTGTCATGAAAAATTTGATTCTCATCATGCAATTGAACCATTGCTTGATGTGCTTTATCTGCAGTGTCAAGCAACTGCTTCGCATTCTCTTGCAATTCTTTCATTTGATTTATTTGAGCAAATTTTTCTTTTCGATTTTCAACCCAATCCTCATGTTCTCGAATGAGATTTTTCATCTGATTGAGGGTTGAACGTTCATCGACATGGGTGCCCCAATTTGTTTGCAGGGAGAGGTCGAGGGCGTCAAGTCGTTGTTGCAATCGCTCTCTCGCCCATTCGGGTTCGGGATCGGTATCCCCGTTTTTGCGAGGTGTTGATTGACGAATTTCGTTCGCTTCCATAAAGAGCAATTTTGCTTTAGCTTGTGCTGCATTCCGTTCGTTTTTCAGGGATGCAACTTTCTTGTTTACATCATCACGTTTACTTTTTGCTGCACGGGCCATTGATGCGGCTTTTGTGAGTTCATCGCTGCGTGCATCAAGTTGCTCAGGGATATCTGCAGCAAGCCGTTCTCTACGATGGAGGATGGCTTTGCCCAAGAACTCGGGTGTGATGGCCAAGAGTTCCTCAGGCGTCATGTATTCCGCCCACTCTGCTTCCTTCAATAAACCTCCCGTCATGTCTTTGTTCGACATCATGCTCAAAAACCTCCATCGTTTCAATACGAATATGGAAGAGCAGAGCAACCCAATTTCAACCAGTTTCCTGGTTGTTTTGCTTGTGTATTCCCTTCTTTCTTTGCCCACCGTTCAAGCCGATGGTCCAACAGATGTCCAGTTTGTCGGTGCGAATGCATTGACCTATTCAGGAGCAGACGAGTTTGGTACACTAACGCTCAATTCCACCGTCCGACAAGGTGACCATCTTTTCCTTGAGATTCCTGTTGAAAATATTGGCTCAGTTGCACAAGTTGCTTCAATTGTTCTCAACGTCAGCCAAGAAAATTGGAATCACACAATGTATTTCGATGACGTCTCAATTGAAGGAATGAGCACTCATGTTTTCACTTCCCTTTCATCAATTCACGTCGATGAAGGCTTACTTGAAGTTTCGATATCATTGAACAACACGACCCTTTTTCTAAACGATTCGATTCAAGTTGGCCCACCACCGTTACCGAATGTGCATGTCGACATCCAACTCGTATCAACATCGTTTGTTGCAGGAGACATTATTCACTTCAATATAACCTCAAACAATCTTATTGG
The DNA here is from genome assembly GCA_036019775.1 of Thermoplasmatota archaeon. Classification (GTDB taxonomy): domain Archaea; phylum Thermoplasmatota; class Poseidoniia; order Poseidoniales; family Poseidoniaceae; genus MGIIa-L2. Next base: position 14,614 of record JAYXXD010000022.1, on the reverse strand, counting down.
AGAGCGAACCTTCAACGGTATGCTTTATTGTCTCTTTTTGGGCCAAGAGGTATACAATGAAGTCCTTGTTCTAGGAGTCGGACAAGAGACGACAAATAATCTCTCAATCAGTGCAAAACCAGGTTTGTTGGAATGTGAACTTCAAGGTGATCGCAATCAATCAAATCACACAAATTCCGCCTTTTCCTTGGAGGACTTACAATCGGCAGAGTTCGGTTTAGCCGGTGCGAGTGGGTTCACTATTCTAGGCGGCCCCCATCATTCTGGAGATGATGTTGAATTTTCGATTATTTTGCGAAATGAAGGTGATGCTTCTGGGAATGTACAATTGAAGGTTGTTCATGATTCCATCGAGCATGCCAGTAATCTTCTGTTCCTCGATACTGGTTCTGCTGGTGAGTTGAAACTTCTATTCGAAGATATGAGTGAAGGAGTCCACAATTTAACATGGTTCATCGACTCCACTGATGGGATTGTGCCAGCTGAACTTCAAGGAATGGAGACATTGACGATTTTTTCTCCTCAACAAATGTTCGTCGAATTGGAGGCAATTGAAGGTGATAATGGCGTGCAACTGAGTTGGAATGCATCCATTACAAACGGACCAGACCGAGAAGTAAAATTGCGATATGGTTATCGAAATCTGGATTCTGATGTTTATGTGAACGAACAGGTGGTAACTCTTGGCTCGGGGACGCTTGTTGGCCAAACGATGCTCGGAGATGTTCCAAGCGACACGGTAGTTGTGCGAATGGAGCCAGTAGGTTGGACTGCCTCGACCAACAGCTATATCGCTACTGCATCTTTGGAAGCAAATGAAGCAACCTATTCCATGGAAATCGATCCAATCACTCTTCCGCGAGAACCCATTGAAGGAAAGGAAGTTACTGTAACCATCGCTCTTGCAAACACTGGCACTTCACTCGGGCCATCTGGTATGTTGTATTTGACCGACAGTGATGGATTTCTGTTTGGGCAACTTGCAACAGAACCTTTGTCGGCGGGTTCCACGAGAAATGTTGATGTTACATTTCTTGTTCCGAAAGGGAATGAAATCCTCTTGACTGCGGAATGGAATTTTGATACAACGTCAATTGAGGACGAATTGAGTATTCTAATTTCTGCTCAAATTGCTGATGATGAGTCTGGAGAAATCCCGTTCGCTGCCATAGGAAGTGGAGTGGCAATCGCATGTTGTATCATCTTCGTACTCCATCTGCGAAGAGGCACAACTGAGTCTGATACTCCTAAGAAGGTCAAGAAAACTGAATCTAAACCAAAACAAACCAAAGCAGAACCTGTCGAAAAATCGTGCCCAGCATGCGAGCGAAAGTTGCGTATACCTGGCGATTATACAGGCACAGTACGGTGTCCAGATTGTTCAGAGAAATTCCAAGTTGAGGCAGAAGAATCCTTCGATCTTGATGAAGAATTGGATTCAATTGATGATTCGGAACCAGAACCTTCGCCTTCGACAGAAGAAAAGGTACAGATCTCATGCCCACAATGTGATTCAAACCTTCGAGTTCCATCGACATACAAAGGGTCAGTTCGTTGTCCTTCTTGCTCAAATGTCTTTTCTGCAGCATAAGGAAAAGAGAAACCCTTGAATTTTAGAACGGTGAGCGAGGCCCATGGCGGGTCATTTTCAAGAGTTTGAAGATGAATACCTCGAGACGATGTACGAATTCTATGAAATGGATGAGGCTTCCAGAGTTCGAACGGGTGATTTGGCTGAACGACTGGGCGTTTCCCCTGCATCGGCAACAGAAATGATACAACGATTGTCTGCCAAAGGATACATCGACTATCAACGGTACAAAGGAGCAAAATTAACTCAGAAAGGACTTGAACATGGTCAAATGATGAAGCGTCGACATCGACTGGCTGAGGTCTTGTTAAATCGAATACCATTCGATGGAAACATCCATGAGACTGCCTGTAGACTTGAACATGCTATTGATGATGATTTGGAGGTTGCTTTGACGGTACTTCTTGGCGACCCACAGTACGATCCAAGTGGTCGAAACATTCCAAGGTCTGGCCTACATCTCGAAAAACGAATTCAAACGGTGCAGCAATCACACGCTCGATTGTCGGAGCTCAAATCAAATGAGTCAGGCTGCATTAAGGGTCTTCTTCTATCTGATGAACTTCGATCACTTCTCGGAGAATCGATTGTGTTGGGTGCGTTCATTACATCGAATGGTGATGGAGTTTATGCCCTAGGTGGAAAAGAGGTCCTCATGGATGATGCCATTGCAAACGATATCATCGTTGAGCGCCAATCCAACGAGAATTGATTTTTTTCGCAGTTTCGGCCCCGAATGCTTTTGTGTCCAACCAGCAAGGACAATGCGTGAGCGAGACGGCTGTTGATGCCCCTGCTGAAGAGATTTCTTCTTCATTGTTTGAACGCGAACGCGTACTGCTCTCCATTGACAATCAACTTATCTCACTCGGTTTGCGTTTAACACTCCTCCTTCCTGCCTTTTGCTTGTTTATTCTTCTCGGAGCATGGGCCTATGAGGGGGCTGATCCGAATTGGTGGGAATCAAGCATAGAACCGTCGTTAGGACAATCCTTCAGTTCGACATTGTTGTTGCTTGGAACTGTTGTTGGCATAGGTTGGCTGCTTGCACTTGGCATTCACCGATATCGGATCGCATTGTCATACTCTGCCTTCGTAAATGAGGTTGAAGCATCTGCTCAACGCCATCAGAGCATTGAAGCCCTCCATGGGTACGATGGAATGGCACATCGAATTCACAGGCAGATTCGAATGCATTCGTTGTCATTTTCCACGGTCTTGTTCAGTTGTTTTGGTCTTGGCATTGTCCTCCTTCTTGGGCTCGATTCTTCCCTCGGAGAGAACATCTTCCTCGCGTCATGGGGAATGCTTCTGCTCGCTGTTGGATTCCACATGAACACAAGGCAGAACAGATTTAACATGGTTCACAAATCGGGGCTCTTGGATGCATTTGAGGCTCCACTACATCCTTCAACGTTGGATGGAGTTTTTGACGACATGATTCGAACTCATCTTGATCCTTTACTTCGTTCCCAGTATGACGATCTCATGCGAACAGTTCAGGGTCATGTTCGGCGAGGCATAAAGCATGATTTCGCTCGAGAGAAAGTTCTCATGACACTTTATCGACATTACAATGGACTCGATTCAAAGACGGTCCGTCTCGAATTGGAAGAAGTGCTCAAAGAAGAAGGGGCGGATGTTTTACTAAATGACGAGGCGTTCAATCTTGAGCTTTGGCTTGAATTGATTGATCATGCCCAACAACAATGTCCGGCTTTCTTTCGCTTAATCGACCGTATTGAACAAGACATGCAATACGGACGTGCCCCTGCATTGAAGGACTTAGTTTTCGAAGTCGATTTGGAAAACGTTGTAACCAAGCGAGCCAACTTGTTCGTCTTCATGCATAATCTTTCAAAGAAAAGTAAAACTGTGGTATTTCGAGTACAGTCCCCTGATTTCCGTCCTAACCAAATTTCCATGAGATACGATTTGCCTCCTGGAAAAGAGGTTTGGTGGTCCAGTGATTCATTACCGATAGCGATAGAAGGTGATGAGGACGTACTTGGAAAAATGACGGGATTGCTTCGCGATGGAACCATGGCTTGGCAAACGCTTCTACCTGAACGATTTGGCGAAGCAACCGTTTCCGTTCGACTTGAAGAGGTGAGTGGAGATCTTCTCATCGGTCGTCAAATCAACGTCAATGTTCGTAACGAGTTCCGACAGCGCCTGCACCGTACTGTCACTTTGTCTTCGCAAGTTATGGGTTCATTGGTCATTGCACTCGGTACTGTGCTTGAACTTCTCGAAATTTTCAATGTTTGAATCGGATATGGTAAGCCATAGGTTTGAAATGCAAAACCACTACGCAGTGGTATGTTGGGTTCCAAAGACCAAGCAGAAGAACGACCTGATGCGGACTTGCGTGACCGTCTGCATGCAATGGAAGCAAAGGTCAGAAAATTGCGTGAAGTACGTAATAATTACAGTTCAGAAGCGCGTTCTGCCGCTGAACAACGTAATGCAATACAAGCTCAGTACAAGGAGCATCGAGAGAAGGTCGATGTTGTCCTTGCTGAAGTCAAGGCTATACGAAGTGAAATTCGAATTTTTAAGGAAAAGCGTAATGCGATTCAAGACCAGATCAAGAGCATCATAGGTCAAGCGAAAGGACGCCGTGGAGAAAAGAATGAGAAAAAGAGTGCTACAGCTGAACATGCTCAACTTAAGCGGGATGTAGCGCAACTCGAAAATCTCTACAACACCTCTGCTATGGGTCCTAAAAAAGAGAAGGAAACGATGGAGAAAATCAAAAACATGCACCGTCGGATTCAAGAATTGGCCCCTGATGTCGAAGCCTTTGAATTGGTTGCAGTTGACCTTGATGACCTCGATTCCGCAATCAAGACTCTCAAGGCTGAAGCCGATGCAGCCCACCAAGCTATGCTTGAAGCGGTTGGTCGTGCAGATGAAAAGTCAAAAGAAGTTGACGAAGCCTTTGCACATCGAGATTTCCTCAAAGCAGAGGGTGATCGACATCACAATGAATACGTTGCTTTGCGAGCAAAAGCGGATGAAACGCATGCAAAAATCGATGAGATGATGACTGATGTCAATAAGGTTCGAGATGAATTGAATATGGCTCGAGAAGAGCGCAAATCATGGATGACTGAGCACAACAATGCGGTCACAAAGAGTCTCAAGACTGGAGCAGAGTCTGAAGAAGTAGCTGATGAACTGATTAGCAGTCTACTAAGTGAAGGAACCCTTACCTTTGGAGGAATGGGCCAGGAAGAGACAACGGCAACAAATACTCCACGACGCGGTGGAAAGAAGAAGATGGGTCGAATCGACATGTCGGCCGGTCGTCGACGACGCTGATTGATATGCTTGGTATCATCATGGCCGGTGGCCAAGGCTCTCGATTGCGACCAATTACTGATGTGCGTCCAAAACCCATGGTTGAAGTTCTTGGACGTCCAGTTATCGATTTTGTCAAAGATTCAATGATTGGAGGTGGTGTGAAGAACATCATTGTCACAACCGGCTACAAAGGTGAAATGCTTGCAGATCATGTTGCAGCTTGGAACATTGATGGATGTCGTGCCCGAATCAATCAGGAATCAATCCCGATGGGAACTGCTGGAAGCGTCCGTTTATTGCTCGATGAAATTACTGAGACGGTCATCATTGGTTCAGGTGATTCTGTTGCCTCATTCGATGTTACTGCACTGCTCGAGGCACACAAGCGAAGCGGAGCAAAAGCGACGATGGCATTGTGGGAGGTTGAAGACCCAAGCCCGTTCGGTATCGTTGGCTTATCCGCACATGTTGATGGTGAAATCGATGGCAGTCTCAGAGAAGGTTACATTCGGAGATTTAAAGAAAAACCAACTCCTGAAGAAGCATTTAGCAACGTGATTAATGCTGGGTTGTACATTCTTGAACCTGAGGTCATGGCTCTCGTGCCTGAAGGAGAAAAGTATGATTTTTCGAAGAATCTCTTTCCTCGACTGCTTGAAATGGGCTGGCCGATGTACGCTCAAGCAATCAACGGTGTGTGGTTTGACGTCGGATCTCCGAAAGAACTCATTCGTGCTCAGAACGTTTTGATTGAACGTAGAGATGAACTTCCATTTCCTCTTCCAGAAGGGGTTCGAATTGAGAATGGTTCATTTCTACATCCTGATGCTACAATATCAAAGAATTCACTTGTTCAAGATTCAGTGATTGCTCAACAAGCAGTTGTAGGAGAGAATGCTGTTCTCAAGCAATGCGTATTGATGAATGGTTCAATTGTTGAACACGGGGCTGTAGTTGAGAATTGTATTTTATCCCCAGGAGCTGTCGTTTTAGCAAAATCGACAGCATCTGGCCTCATTTTGGGAGATGACGAGCACTTTGGAAATGCTTGAAATATGTAGAGTGTAGGCATTGAGTTCTAATACCCTCGGAGCGTGAAGATAGCATGGCAGCAGAACGAACTTATGATCGAACATGGGAAGAAATTGAGACGATGCTTGCCCGCGCCGAGAAGAAGATGCTGAAATGGAAGGGTTTCTTCGAAGATTGTCGAGAACGTGGTGACCGTGACGGAATGAAAGATGCTGCTCGGAATTTCAAGGCCTTGGAAGGAGTCATTAAGACCCTTAAATGGACCCTTGGAGATATTACCGTCGATACGCCGTTGGAATGATTACCAACCACGTTGATCCAGTCGGATCTCAAGAGTCTCAAGTTCGTCGCCTTTCATTGGGTCGCCTTCAATCATGGCTTGTGCTTCTGCGACTTTACTTGCATCATCATAGTGAGCAGTTGCGAGAACAATTGCATCAGCCATGTTTGGCGGATCGTCTGATTTGAAGATTCCAGAACCAACAAAGATTCCATCCATGCCCATGCGCATCATGTGTGAAGCGTCAGCAGGTGTTGCAATACCTCCAGCAGAGAAGGTGACAACAGGTAGTCGGCCAAGTGCTTTTACTTCATCAAGGACATCACGAATCGAGGATCGCATGTTATCATCAATGGTTCCAAATGGAGTCTCAAGATGCGTGCCAGGGAGTTTAGAAGTGTCTGCTAGTACTCTATATCGTTCCAAAATAAGGTCAGCAGTTTCGTCAAGCAGTGCATCATCCATCGATTGAACCTGTTTGATTTCTTGTGTGATGAGTCGTGAGTGTGTCACAGCTGCAACAAGATTTCCAGTACCTGCTTCCCCCTTTGTTCGAATCATTGCTGCACCTTCGTGGATTCGGCGTACTGCCTCGCCGAGTTCTGTTGCTCCACATACAAACGGGATTTCGTAGTCCTTCTTGTTGATGTGGAAGAATGGATCGGCGGGCGTCAATACTTCAGACTCGTCGACCATGTCAACTCCCATTGATTCCAAGATTCTGGCCTCTCCTTCGTGGCCTATTCGGGCTTTTGCCATGACCGGAATAGAGGTGCAATCGAGGATTCCTTGAATCATTTCGGGGTGGCTCATGCGAGCAACACCGCCAGCTTTGCGAATATCGGCTGGTACTCGTTCGAGTGCCATGACTGCAACTGCTCCAGCATCTTCGGCAACTGCAGCCTGCTCAGCATCAACCACATCCATGATGACGCCACCTTGTTGCATTCGGGCAAAGCCTCGCTTGAGCAAATCGCTTCCGTGTCGAAGTTGGGAGAAATCGGTACGAGTCATGAGTATCAGTCTCCGCTGACGTTTGCCCCTTCAAGAAGGTTGGTCAAGGTCCACGAATGAATTAGGAACCTAGAACTGGGGAATCGCCTTCAGCGATTGGAGCATCTGCAGCCTCAGTTTCGTTCCTCTCAATCCACTCTTCTTCTTCATCTGGTACATCGGTATCAGCGAAGATAGCCTCAACAGGACATTCTGGAACACATGCGCCACAATCGATGCATTCATCTGGGTCGATAACGAGGTACGTGTCCATTTCACGAAATGCTTCAACAGGGCATACTGCGACGCAATCTTGGTACTTGTGATTCATGCATGCTGAGGTAACAACGTGAGTCATGATTTACGCATTCTCATCAACTACTTGAATGCTGTTCATTCAACCATATGAGTTTAGGTTAACCGAAAACGTTCCGAGCGATGGATTGTATCTCTTGACCTGGGTACAATGCGAGTTTGATTCGTACTTTGATGACTGGAATTTTTTGCTGAGGCTTGGCAAGTACTATTCCTTGGCCGATAACAGATTCCAAACATAAACGAAAATGAACGACATTGTTCTCGTCCAATCGGGTATCCAACTCTGAGAGTAGAGTTTTATGATGTGGCTTGAGTTTTAGTAGAAAAGCTTCAATTTCTTTCTTCTTCTTAATTTGTGTTGAAAGCATTGCTACTTTTGGTCCGTGATACGATGTGGTCACATCAGCGGACCACTCGGTTTCTGTTAACCATTCAAGCGCTTCGTTCACCAGATCGATGTCCTGTAATTCATGTGCTGTCGCTGCAGCATGAATGTGAAGGATGCCCATGTGTAGACGTCAGATTGCGAAGGTCATGAGGTTTACCGCTCTTCTTTTCCATCAATTTGCTTCAAATAGGTGATGTATGTCGGTGGAATGCTAGAGGGGTAGCCCCCTCAAGATACCCTCCGAGATGAGTGACATGGCAAAGAAGATTAGCGCAAAAGCGCGAGCAGCAGCCCGTAAGCAGAGAGACAAGTGGAAGACCAAGCGTTGGTACACTATTCGAGCGCCTCGACACCCATGGAATTATCAGAACATTGGTGAGACCATCGGTGAATCTGACGAGCACATCATCGGACGTATCTATGAGATGACACAACAAGAATTCAACGGTGATTTCACCAAAATGCACGTTATGCTTCGTTTCCGAGTATCTGGAACCGTAGGGCAAGACGCATTGACGACTTTTGTCGGTCATCATCATCAAACCAATCACATTCGCCGTCAAATCCGCAGATACCGTGGAAAAATTGATGATGTTTTGGACGTTGTCACAGAAGATGGATTCCTGGTGCGTATCAAGCCATTGATCATCACCCAAAAGCGAATACAAACCTCGGTCAAGCAATCCATTCGAGCCAAGACTCGAGACATCGTTCGTGGCTTTGCTGCAAAATCGACGTATGACACTCTTCAGGTCGCAATGCTCGATGGCTCCCTCGAGGGAGAAATCCAGAACCAAATCAAGAGCATCTATCCGTGTCGATCTGTTGTCATTCGTAAGAGCCAACTCCTGCAAGAGGGTGTTGAGATGGATCAAGGGCCAACACTTGATGAGATTCATGCAGAGGAAGCACGCAAAGAAGCTGAAATTAAGGCAAAGAAGGCAGCAGCACTCGCTCAAGCCATGGCTGAAGAAGAAGCAGAAGACGATACTGATGAAGCGGAAGATTCCGAAGACGATGCTGTCGAAGAAGTCGCAGAGGCTGAAGAAGCACCTGTTGAAGAAGCAGCAACTGTCGAGGAAGCCGTTGAAGAAGAGGCTCCTGCTGAAGAAGCATCTTCTGATGACGTCGATTACAGTTCGATGACCGTTGCAGAACTCAAAGATCTTCTCAAGGCTGCAGGTAAGCCTGTCTCTGGAAAGAAGGCTGAACTTATCGAACGCTTGCAAGAATAATCAACGAACATTTGACAACCCTTGACGAAGAGGGACGGTCATGCAGCGTCTTGCCATCATCGGCGGTACGGGTCTTCTCAACATGGCGACTGGGCAACCTTTTGCAGATGCGGGTATCGAAGTACTCAGTACAGATTCGTTTGAAGTTGAGACGCCATATGGAAATGTTCCATTGAAGTCGTTTCGCCTTCAATACGAGTCCCAAGAGAAAACACTCGTCTTTCTCCAACGGCATCATAATGAAGGAAAGTCCAACAAGCCGCCACATAACATCAATCATCATGCCAACGTTTGGGCCTTGAAGCATGCGAACATGGATGCGGTGCTTTCTGTCTGTTCAGTAGGGTGTGTCGTCGAAGACTTTCCACCTGGCCGAGTAGGATTGGCCAATCAATACATCGATTTTACCGGCCAAACCACGACCTTCCATGATGAAGAAGCAGAATTCACGTCGGTGACAGAACCCTTTGATTCGGAGATGAATGCTTCATTGGAAGCCGTTTTGAGAACCGATCAAAGTTTGGTGGATGAACCGCTCTTTTTCACCTACTGGTTGGCCCAGGGCCCTCAATTTGAAACAGCTGCAGAAGTTCTTGCAATCGAAAAACTCGGCGGCCATGTCGTCGGTATGACAATGCCACGAGAAGCAAAACTTTGCAGAGAAGTCAATCTGCCTTACGCAGCCCTACTCATCGGTTCAAACTGGGCTGCTGGAAAAGAACCAGGCGATGCAAGTGCTGATTTGAACCATGAAGCTGTTTCAGCAGAAGCGAATCGTCGCCTTGGTCCAGTCTGGTCATGTATTATTTCACTGTTGACACAATGATTTAGAGCGTTCAACTTAACCATGCATCATGGAACCATTCTCGGTTGAATCTTGGCTTGCATCTGAAAATGAAGATGTTTGGACTGGAATGATGAAACGCGTCGCAGCCTTCCATCACAAGCACGACTTTGCTGGAAACAATGGACACGATATGGGATACAGGATCGCTCTAACCGTTGAAGAACTTGGCGAACTGGCAGCAGCCATCACCAAGAACAAGCCGATTGAAGAAGTGGCTGAAGAAATGGCAGACGTTCTCATTCTCTTGATGGGCCATTCCTTGGCAATGAACATTGATCTCAAGGCTTCGTTTGAAGCCAAAGTCGACAAGATCATGCAGCGTCCTGCCCGAAAAGGACGACTCGGTATTCGAGTTACAGAATACACCGATTCATGATTTTCTTAGAATCATGTATGTTGTTGGGTGCTCATTCTCATTGCTTTGCGGTGTTGATTCGACGATTTCTCGATGCCATTCGTCACCAAACAAGCCCACTTTGACATCACCAGAATTGGTTGTCTCAACCGATGTGAGATGAATCTCTTCGACAATATCTCGACATTGTTCGTAGACCTTGGCACCACCGATAATCCAACATTGATCACAATTCTTGGCTTCAGCAATATTGATTCCTTCCTCTATAGAATAAACTACATCAGCATCTTCAAGTACGTATTCACGGTTTCGAGTGACAACAATATTGATCCGATCGACGAGGGGTCTGTACATCTCAGGAATGGTCTCCCATGTCGTTCGTCCCATGAGAACTGCACTGTTTCCAGTACCTAGCGTCAATCGCTTGAAGCGAAGCATATCAGAACGGAGACGCCAAGGCAATCCGTTTTCCTTACCAATGCACCCATCCAAATCCATGGCCAAGATCATTTTCAGTTGCATAAAAATCAAACCGAGATTGGCGCAGATATGTGTGGATGGTGCTCGTAGCCGATCACTTCGATGTCATCAAAGGTGAATCCATCAATGTCCATGATCGTTTCATCCAGCTTCAGTGTAGGAAGCGGAAGAGGGTCTCGGCTGATTTGCTCTCGAGCTTGGTCAAGGTGATTCATGTACAGATGTGCATCGCCAAGCGTATGAACAAATGTTCCAGCCTCAAGCCCGCATACCTGAGCCATCATGTGTGTCAACAACGCATAGGAAGCAATGTTGAATGGAACGCCAAGGAAGACATCAGCGCTTCGCTGGTACAGTTGACAATTCAACTTACCATCTGCAACATGAAACTGGAAGAAAGCATGACAAGGCATCAGAGCCATCTCATCCAGTTCACCAACGTTCCATGCTGAAACGATGATACGTCGACTGTTTGGATTGTTTTTAATCTGCTCAATGGCTTGTTCAACTTGGTCAATAATGCGTCCATCTTTTGCTTCCCACTTTCTCCACTGCTTGCCATAGACGGGTCCAAGGTCACCGTTTTCATCAGCCCATTCGTTCCAAATACGAACACCATTTTCTTGTAAGTACTTGACGTTCGTATCACCCTTCAGGAACCAAAGCAACTCGTGAACGATTGAACGAAGGTGAAGCTTCTTTGTGGTCACCATTGGGAAGCCTTCGGAAAGATCGAAACGCATCTGATAACCGAAGACAGAAAGCGTACCCGTTCCCGTCCTATCGCCCTTTTCGACACCGTTTTCGAGAATGTGTTTCATCAGGTCAAGATACTCTTGCACAGGCTCACCAAAAGTCTGTCATCGATGGAAGCCCTTGAGGCTTACCAACCATCAAGGAGCGCCAAGTGCGAGTATGCTTCCCATCAACTGGTCAGTGAAACGTCGGTAGAGGGCTGCTAGTTCGCTTCGAATTTCATGCTCTTCCTTCTCAGCAAGCGCCTTCAGTGACGTTGCAGATTGGTTTCCTCCATTAACATCTGTCAGCCACTGATACCAGGTGACACCTTCCCCAGATTGAATCGTAACACGTTTGTACAGACGAGGGAGTTTGTGTTTTTGTGGCTCCATCATTGCCCTAGTACCGTTCATGGCAATTGGAACGACAACGCACTCAGGGTAAGATGCTGCTAAACGTGCAACACCCGTCTTTCCTGGTAAGAGGAAAGGCGCTTCGGTTCGCTTTGAGCGGGTTCCTTCGGGGAAGATTCCCAAAGCACGTCCTTGATCAAGAACGTCAGCTGCACTTGAAAGCGCATCGAGTCCACCACTTTCGCGTTGTGTCTCAATTTGTCCAGTTGACTTCATTACGAATCGGGTTCCAAACTTCTCAAAATGGCCATCTTTTGCCAAATAATGTGTTGTCCTTCTGGATGCAAGAATTACCATGATTGGATCGACATGGGACAAATGGTTGGCTGCGAGAATGACACCACCTTTGCGTGGAATGTGATGTTCACCTCGAATTTTCAAACGTAACAGGAATCGAAATGTGGGGCCAAGAGTCAATCGCAAAAAGTTGTAAAATAAGAAACGAGATGGTTTGTTTCCAGTTGTTGGAATCAACCAATGCTCACGCAACGCTTCCCACGCAGCGATGACCCCTTGGTCTGTCTCCATGCGTTGCGGTTGAGTTTACAGGTTTTCATCATTTTGAAGAATATTAGCACTTGATGCTGATTTACTCTTCCTCGGACCACGTACGCCTCATCACTTTGCCTGCTAATTCACCAGCATCAAATCCTTCCATGTCGTGATCCACAACGAAATGCATAACCAATTCATGCTGAGCAATCATTTGCTTACATGTTGGACATTGAAGCATCCTCGCTTGTTTCATACCCATGAACTCCATACGTCCTTGTTTGGTTGAAAGACGACGTCCGGTTCGCATCAAGACGGAAACAAACACGAGCGTGAACAAGACGATGAAGCAACCAAAACCAAGGAATACGCCTGATGGTGGCGGGTTCTGTTCGAGTTTGATGTCTTGAACCAACTGACTGTTGGGTGAATCACGGTGCGCTTGAATATCGATGGTGTGTGTGAAGTTCTCGCCCCTGAGATTGAGAAGGATATCGAGATCGTCTTCTTCATCGGTCACATCGATGAGAATTGAGTAGTATCCATATGCATCTGTGATCGACTGAGCTCCTCTGTATTGGTAGCAGGCAAAATCACCAGGAATGCATTGCACGTAGACATAATCGAGCGTGACAGGTGTGTTATCGGCATAAGTTGCCTTTCCAGTGATGCGATAGGTCTCTGCTTGAGCTGAAGGAGCGAACAGCAAAATGAGGAGAATCGGTATCAGCAACTTCCTCATGGTTTGGGCTTGGTTGCTTTTCTTATAGTATCTTGATTGAAGCCTTGGACTCAAAGTGAAGACTGTTCATGCTTTGCAATACCATCGACAAGAATCATATGTGGTACAGTAAGGGCAGCGAGACCGATAAAGATGACTTGCAGCAGTGCCGGCTCGAGTCCAATGGATGCAGATTGATTTGCCAACGCCAACAACCCAACTGCCCAGGTCATCAATGAGAAGATCACCGTTGTGCGAGTGACTTGGAACTGTTGCAGGGTTGACTTGAGCATCGTACCCATGTGCTTGAAGTGACGGACAGAATGTACACCACAGAAATAAATCGCAAATCCTAGTAGCGGAGGAGCAATGGCGAAGAGAACGATCAGACCAATCACTTCAACACTGACTGCTGTGCGTTCTTGCTTCGATTTCGAGAAGATTACGTAAGGAATCACTACGAGCGTCAAAACTCCAACTGTTTGAAGGAATAACCACACAATTGCAGTGTTTGAGCCAATGAGGACTTCAAAGATTGAATTCACTTCCGTGCGGTGAAACAGACTGATTCCAGCCAGCACAATTCCTCCGCGCATGAGCACCTCTGCCGATTGGTAATTTTTGGCTCGAGGAACAATGTCGCCCCTACCGAAGTGAAACATACTGATGGCAAGGAAAATCAGGAACCCTACAGTTGGAATAATCAACCACATGCCCACGACAAGAGCAGCAAGGCCAACGTAAGCGAGCAAGAAGGTTGCAGCCTTGAGAGGACGATTCATCCAACCGAGGTGGATGGCCAGTGCTCCATCCATTGCTCCATGAGGTAAGCCGATGAAAACAACAGCAAGAAGACCGATGAGGTTGAGAACATCGACACTCATCAACTCAGCCAAGAGGCTCATGCAACCACCTTTTCAGAACGACGGAAGATGTGTTTTGAAACGCCCTTTATGAATGGCAACTTGGGCATAGCCATGATGACCTTGAGGCGCAATCTCCAGTTGGCTTGACCACTCATGAAGCGAACGAATTCATCACCTGAAAGTGCTGAGGCCATTCTTCCGAACAACTTCGGTCCCTGCGAAGGCCAATTCTTTAACACGGTCAGCAGAACCGAATCCATCCAAACGTCGATGGATTTGTGTGGCCGCTTAAACCGAAGTGGCTTTCCTCGCTGTGAATCTTGAATTGCTCGTTGAATTTGTTGATGAATGAATACGAAGGTGTATCCACTCGCTGGACGAATCGCACCAGCATTTGCTCCGAGCCCTGGGATGTTCACATCATGTGGCGATAATGTTCCCATCGGTATGACGCCTTGCTCTTCATGAATGACTGTCGTGATGGATGCGCTGAAGTGATCCATCAAGTAATCCTCAATAGCCTTCACATAATACTCTCGTTCCGAGACTGTCGTAG
>JAYXXD010000021.1:0-22458 GCA_036019775.1 Thermoplasmatota archaeon | reverse complement strand
GTCGTGGGCGCTCAGAAGAGCAAAGCCGGTCTGACGGACCGCCATGATGTCGGAGTGGTCGCCGAAGATTGACAGGCCTTGGCCAGCGATGGCGCGGGCATTGATGCCAGCATCTCGCATAAGTTGGTAGGTTGGGAAGGCATGGTACGGATCAACGTTCCAATCCTGAAGCCCCCAAACCAAATACACACTACCTCGATAGTTTTCCAAGACATCTGGAAGATGGCGACGCTCATCCCAATAATCGTTCCACTCCGCTCCACCAAACTCAGCAAATGCATAGGTCGTCCAAGGATTGAGTGGGCCAACAAGATCGTCGGAACATACTCGCAAGTCATCGGTAGTCAAATCGAATGTAGCTGCCTGATAAGCAGCATCATAACCTAAAGCACGGAACTCTGATGAACCGTTTCGATAGAACATTTCTTGGACACCGATGGAACCAGAAATAGGGACGATGGTCTTGAGATGCTCACTCGGTTGTTGCGCTGCTTCCCAATTGGTTGTACCTGCATAGGATTTGCCCATCAATCCAACATTTCCGTTTGACCAATTTTGTTTGCCTAGCCAATCGACGACTGCTTGAATTCCAATCTGCTCGCCAAGGCCTTTCACGTCTTGACAGTGCGTTGATTTCCCAGTACCAAAGGTACTCGCTTGGACAAGTGCATAACCCTGCGGAACAAACTCATCATACACCCATTTGCCCACTCCACCATCGAGAGCCGTATTCGGACCCGAATCACCACCTACACCTGGCATACCCTCGCCGCCGAAGTCGTAGTAAGGGTGGATGGTCATAATCACGGGTACTTTGACACCTTCTTCCACATCAGGAAGCCAAAGAGCGAGATGCATTTTCGCCTCTTCAGGATAACCTGCGTCTTGTTCAGAGGCAGGCAAATCAACGGTAATGAAATGCTCTTGATAATCCTCGTAACCATATTTGCCCTCGATTGGGAGTTGCGCTCTTGATGTGTTCATTGGCAACTCCATTTTATGGCGTTCATTGAGAGGAACTTCCCACCATTCATCGGTATTGACGACACCTTCATTGTCTGATAAAGCCTCACCAAATGACATGGAAAGGAAAAGGAATACAATACATACTGCAACGGTTACTGAAAGCGAGATGTTGAGTTGGGCTTTGTTTCGTTCTGGCGACGAATCGAAGGGATTTACTTCGATTGAATCGTCAGCCATGTGGAGCCCAAACGTTGCATATAGAAGAGGATGGCGATTTCAAGCGAGTTCAAAATTGAGAGGAACATCCTGTTCCCAAACGTGCTGACCTTGATTGTTAAGGCCAAGATTGTCGAAGATTTCTGGAGTACAGTGCACCCCAAATTCCCCTTTCAGTAGTGCCCTTGGAGCGAGAGTGGTGATACGTGCAAATCCTTTCTGCCATAATGCTAGAGAAGTAATTGCATCTTGCGAAGTAGGTACAGTACGCTTCAATCGTGGCCCAAATGGGGCAGGGTATTCATATCCATCCGGTAACAGTCGATTCCCTTCTCGAAGCGGGCGCTGCGTCGAATATCTCGGCTTCATGAATTTTCTTCTGATTGCTCTCCACTTCTTTTTCTGGTAGGAAACGCCAGTGAGATATTTGTCTTCGTAATCATAGAGTGTTTGTTTGATTTCATTCCAAACTTCCACATCCATACAATATGTTACGGAATGTGTATGCGTTGCTTCAACCAAGTGAAGGTGATCTTCAGTCATCATTTCCTTAGGAAGATTCCAAACTTGTGTCATTCCAACGTCGACGTATTGCCGAGCCCAATCAGCCAATCGGATGCTTGTTTTTATGAAATTAGGGCCAGGAACGAGATCATCTTCAACCAAGAGAACGCGCTCATAACCCAGAGTATCGTACAAATCTCTCCGAGCACCAATCAAGTTGCGTCCGACCCCATAGTTTTCCTCTCGAAGAACAATCTCTTCATGAGGCAGTGACGATGATTTGATGAGTTCAAGAATTTCTTGCTGTTTGGATTTTGGTCCACCATCGACATAATGGAAAACATCGATATCTTCCAAATCATCCTTGTTCAATTCAAGCCCTTGGAGGACTTCTTGAAACAAGTCAGGACGATTGTAACTTGCAGTGAAGAGTGCAGTCTTCATCCTTGTATACTCCTAGATGTTGCCGTTTGAACAATCTAAAAAAAGGCTTGCACGAAGATGAATTCATCAAATGGAATAATCAACACCGATGCTTGCAAGGAAATCCCTCTTTAAGCGCAAGGTTGTGGGAATGCATATGGCCACCATTCTTGTTACAGGAGGGTCAGGGATGCTGGGTCAACATCTCGTTCCAATGCTAAAGGAGAATGGACATCTTGTTCAAGCCCCTACTCGACAAGAACTGAATCTGACCGATGCTCAGGCAACGTTGAGTTTTCTCAAAGACAAACAAATCGATGTTGTCGTTCATTGTGCAGCTTATGTTGCAGGAATTGCCTCAAGTAAATCGACGAAACACCATTCCCTTGATGTGAATGTTGCCATGGGCTTGAATCTCATTCGAGCTTGCTTGCAACAAGGTGTTTCAAAATTAATCAATGTTGGAAGTGCAACAGTTTATCCAAACAACGCGGAACAACCTTTGGCGGAATCATCGATTGGTCAAGGTCCTCTTGAGGAACCAATTGAAGGCTATGCCCTATCAAAATATCTAGTGTATCGAGCATGTGCTATGGCGAATGAACAACACAATGTTTCGTTTAAAACAATCTTGCCTTGCAATCTTTTCGGTCCGTTTGATAATTTCTCAGTTGAGACGGGTCATATGCTCCCTGCAATTCTTCATCGAATGCATCAAGCCAAACAACAAGGAAATGCTCCTATCGTTATATGGGGCGATGGTAGTGCCAAACGTGAATTTCTTTACGCCCCCGATTTGGCGGATTTTATTTGTTATTCTCTTGATAATTTTGATCAACTTCCAGAAGTCATGAATGTGGGGTCAGGTCTCGAAATCAGTGTTAACGAGATGCATCAACATATGGCATCCGTCGTTGATTATTCTGGAGAATTTATCCATGATTACGACAAACCTGTTGGACGTAAGCGCCGCGTCATGGATTTGCATCATCAGAACCATCTCGGCTGGTCACCAAAGACAGAATTCAAAGAAGCACTTGAGCATACATACGATTATTTGTTGAGGTCACTAAAGCAAGGGAGTCACCAACGATGAGGCAAATACTTCCTGGAGGAACACAGCCTTGGCATGCATTTGATGAATCAAAGGCTGGTCACTACAGCCAACTCCTTCTCAAACGTTGCGTTGAAGATCGGAACCCAATGCTTAGGCTAATGGAAGACAAATACCGTTCGCGTGAACTTGTAAAATCAAAAGAAGTCTGCAATCTTACCGAACTCTATCAATGGTCCGAAGATGCTTCAATCGATTGGAATTCGCTACCAGATCGGTGCGTTATCAAAGCAAATCATTGGTCTGGTGATGCCTTGTTCATTATGGATAACGGGCCAGAACCACTTGCGAATATCCCGCGAAAATTCCGTCTCTTTTCAAGAAGAGAATCCGGTTACCGCGTGATACGAAATTGGCGTGACCAATATGGCCGACTATGGCCTAGATGGAGAATTCAGAGAGCGCTCAAGAAGTGTCTGAAAAAAGAATATCCAACCCAACTTGAATGGGGTGCTGCAAACATTCAGCCAAGAGGTGTTATGGTTGAAGAACTGCTTACGGATAACAACAACCTTCCGAACGATTGGAAAGTACATGTGTTTAACGGAAAAGCAGGGTTCATACAATACGATACAGGACGAATGACAGATCATTCGCAATCCATCTACACGCTTGAAGGGCAACGTATTCACCAAACGAATGGTCTTTGGAGTGAGAAGCACACTCCTGACGAAATAGTTTCGATTCTTGGATTGGACGGTATACGTGAACTCATTGACATCGCTGAGCGTTTGGCAGAAGACATCGATTATACGAGAGTTGATCTTTTTCATGCAGATGGAAAGTGGTTCTTTGGTGAATTTACAAATTACCACAATTCATGCCACCCTCAATCCCTCGAATGGGAGGAGCTTGCTGGAAGTTTGTGGTTGAATGATTCGCTCTAAATTTCGATACATTCAAAATCATCGGGCTTGAGGTTCTCTTGGAAGGGGCTGAAATGGAACCACCAAAACAATCCCGCAGATTGGTAGTTGAAGGTGGTGAAAGCATTGTCGATTTTGATAACAAGGCCTTCAAACCCATCCCTCAAGAGGGCATTGATTTGGCTGTCAATGCCATGAACGCTGGTGTCATGTATCGATATCAACCAAAGAGCAAAGAGGCATCCATTACGGCGAACTTTGAGCACAATTTTGCAAAGTACATGCAGGTCAAGCACGCAGTTGGCACGAATTCTTGCGGTTCTGCAATGTTCATCGCGCTCAATATTGTCGGTGTTCAACCAGGAGACATTGTCTTAACCAACGCATTTACTTTTCATGCTGTACCAAGTGTTATCGAACATGCTAGGGCCATCCCTGTTCTTGTTGAGAGCAACAGAGAGTGGGCAATGGATCCCGAAGATCTCGACAAAAAAGCGGCACAGACTGGTGCCAAGGTCTTGTTGATGTCCTATATGCGAGGACATGTTCCAGATATGGATGCCATTATGCAAATCGTTGAGAAGCATGACCTAGTTTTGATTGAGGATTGTGCTCATGCTTATGAAACTCTTTGGAACGGAAAACTCCTCGGAACCTTTGGCGAAATCGGTTGTTTTTCAACACAATCATCGAAGGGTCTCTCTGCTGGAGAAGGTGGGATTTTCATTACGAACAATGATGAACATGCCGCAAAGGCAGTCCTATATGCAGGATCGTACGAGAGATTATGGACAAAACATTACGATTTGGATGCGGAGTTGATGGACCGATTGCAAAATCAAGTTCCAGGATACTCCATGCGAATGCAGGAAGTAACTGCTGCTATGCTGACGCCACAGATCGAGCGCCTAGCAAAAATCAAAAAAATTCATGTCGAAAACTGGAATCTTCTCCATTCTTTGATTCATCAACATCCAAACATCGAGATACCGATGCCGTTGCCTCAAGTTGATCCCTTCTGTGACACGATGCAATTCCATCTTGTTGGACTCTCTCGACAACAATCTGATTTATTCATTGATGTCATGAAGCAAGAAGGCATACCCATGCAAATTTTTGGTGCACGTCGCAACGCACGAGATTATCGTCAGTGGGAATACATCAAAGCCCACCAAGATGAATTAACGGATACGATCGCAAACATTGAGTTTGCTTGTGACCTCTCTATGCAACCCCATCTCACGAAAGAGAACATTCGAGTTATGGGACAAGTGATTCAGGATGTTCTTGCCTACATTGCTGAGCAAGCTTGAGCATGAAATGCCTTTACGGAGTCTCAATTCATGGGTTTTCTTTTAAACAAATGACTCATAGGGAGATTGTTCTTATGACAAACGATGGTTCACCTTCACTGTTTCGAAAATGGGTGATGCGTCAGTATTGGCGAATGCAACAATCTCAATCAGTAGTAGGATTGTTGTTGTGGGGAACGACGATTACACTTCTCGTCTGGCCTTATTTGCGCTGGAGATTCGAGGAATCGTGTTCGAACACATTCTGTTTCAATGATACCATTATTGGAATCCCAGCAACCTACATCGGTTTGTTATCAATCTTCATGACAATTATGCTTGGTGTTTTGTTGATTGGCTATCTTTACGATCAAGTTTTCTCATTGTGGACCGAGTGGACAAGTGTTGCCAATGAGCGGAACCCCTACGTCACCTATGCTTTAACTCCAAATTGGGTGATGATTACTGCGTTGCAGGCCGAATTGCTTCGTCGCCAATGTGAAGGTGATGAAGCAATGCAAGAGCAGGCAGATTGGTTCTTGAAGTGGTGCAATGAATATGCAGACGGTGAGATGTTTGCCCGTGCAGTACAGCGATGGGATCAAGATATGGGGCCTACGCCTACATTTTGGTTTACCAATGATGAAGCCATGCAACGTGCTCGAGAACTCAAATTTGATGATGAGTAAGCGATGTGTCAAATGATTGATGAATAGGCATCCCTTCGTTTCTCCATGGGCAAGTCATCAAAACAGAGAATACTCCTCTCTTGTTTGCTTGTCATTCTTCTTTTTCCGATTACAGCCACAGGTCAGGAAGAACCGGCTTGGAAGAGCAACGGAATCGACCCTTCGACATGGACCGATGGCCCAGTTGCTGAAGACACGCCGATGCAATATTCGTACTTTGGAGATCCTGTTTTTGCTATCGATGTAACCTACACGCCTGGACATTTCCAAAGTGAAGTTTCTGGAACGATTATCATTGAATTGTTCCCTCAATGGGCTCCCATTACGGTTGAAAACATGATTCAACATATTGAAGATGGTTTGTATGATGGTATCTTTTTCCATCGAGTCATCAACGATTTCGTCACACAATCTGGTGATCCAGAATGCAAGACAAATGGTGTCTATATTCCTGGTTTACCCGTTCAATGTGGTAGTGGTGGAACGGGTGAAACCATTCCACTCGAGCACAATGACAATCTGAGCCATGTTGATGGTGCCATAGGCATGGCTCGAGGAACCGAAGAGGATTCGGCCGATTCACAATGGTATATTGCTGAAACTGAGGCGCATGGACTCGACCCAGAAAATCGAGATGATGGAGGGTACGCGACGTTCGGAATTGTTCGTGATGGAATGAGCCATGTCCGGGCAATAGCCGAGGTTCCAACATCGGATGATCCAACCGGTACAGACTTGGACAATCCATTTTCAACTGCTGGAAGGCCTGTCTATGAAATCAAAATCAATAGCATTGAGATGATTGGAGTTGCAGATCCGGATGGAACATTGTCAGGACAAGCATCGACAGAAGAATCTGGTTCCAATACAAGTCTTGTGTTTATCATTTTCGTCGGGTTCGTTCTTGCTGCAGGGATTGCATTTTACTTTTATCAAAACAATTCTCGAGAGGATATGAAAATCTACGAGGCTGAACTTCTCGATGAAAATGACGCATCGAGTACGACGTGACGAATTCGAGGCGCGTACCACTTTACTTTCTCAACATGTTGTGAAACAATGTCCCAATCTCGGCCTACATCCTTTGCATATTGTAAGCATTGCAATACAGTTTCTTTACACCATGATTCAATCCGCTCTTCTTCGACATTCATGTGAATATGAAGTGTACCTCCAGTTTCTTTCAATGCTCGAACCGCAAGCTCCCAAGTTTCTTCTGAACTTGGTAAGTAACCAAGAAGAATACGATCCGCTAATCCTTCGAGTTTCTTCAGTGTGATTTGATTGTCTCCTTGATGCAACGTTAACCTGGATTGAACTTGATTTTCCTTTGCAGACCATTCTAGGGCTTTGATGCTGTTTGGATTGATTTCACAAGCATGGACATGTTCGACTTTTGCATGGACAAGAAGTTGCATTGTATAATATCCAATACCTGCATAAGCATCGATGACAATTTCATCTTCTGCTCGCATCGTTGCCATCCGATGGCGCTCTGTCACATTACCAGAGGAATACATGACTTTTGTTGCATCAAAACCATAGATTAGCCCGTTATCTTTGACTTCGACCCAACCATTCTCACCGAGCAGCATCTCTACTTGAGATGTCCGCATTTGGTCATCAGCAATGGGCTGCTGGCGACCAATACGGTTTGCATTGAGGGCTTCTGCAACGAGAGTAAAAAAACCCGGTTGTTTTCTCAAAATTGAAGCCCATTCTTGACCCTGAAATGCGTCTTTCGGAAACAAGATGAGGTCATCGAGACGCTCCCATTTTGTTGGAATGGATTGGATAAGCTCTTGTTTCGAATTCAACATTGGTAGAATTGCATTCAACAAACGACTATGCGGATTGATTGATGGTGGTGCTTCATCAACCTCAATCCGTTCAAGTCGGTATCCAAATCTGATGTTATCAAGGTCAACTCCATCAAGAATCGGTAATGCTAATTCATTACCGATACGTTTGGGTGCGTGTTTTCGATCGAGCGCATGAAGTCCAATCAATACTTGTCGAGCATCCTCTCCATTTGAGAGTGGAACGATGAGACAGGGTTTGATTGTCATAATGACGCCAACAGTCTTCCGAAGGGGAAGTCCTTTGAAGGTCTTCGCTCTGTTGGAGCATCATGGAAGCACGTGAAGTATGGAAAATTCGATTTCTCACGCTTTGTTTAACCTTGGTATTCGCAATGCCAATCCTTGCTCCTCTCGCATCTGCAGATGGAATGACGACTTGTGATATCGCTCCTGGTTTCAGCGATTGTGATGACTACGATTCAAGTGATGATGGAACACCATTCCAGCAAGATTGGATCCGTGGAACATACGATTTTGAATTGCAAGACACTTCTACGATTCAGATGACATTGAGCTGGGCTGTTCGTGAATTCGATCGCAGTAAAATTGGCCTTGATGATCCGGATACCCAAGATGATCTTTCTGCTGATGGACTTGATGCAGATGATGGTATTCCTGCTGATATGATTCGAACCTATTTTGCCTGGGAACCTATCCCAGGAGCTGGAACTGTTGGCGACCAAATGTTGGACGACGTTCAAGATACGATCAGTGAACTTCTTTCAAGTGGATTCGGAACAGTTACCGCAATCAACACACAATACGATGGAATCTATACCGAAGGAGGAAGCTCTCAAGTGTGCACAACCGATGCAAACGAGGACTCGATTTACGACTCTGGTTCTGTGGTTACTGAGAACAATGTCTTCGACCCACCTATTTGTTTCTCAACCATTGCCGAGATTCAATTATCAACAAGTACATTCAATTTGCTCGACAATACCGACCTTGAACTTGAACGTGCATATCAAGGGCTTCTCATCATGGGTTCTGAATTGACAACACAATTCAGCGTTTTCGCAGAACCAGGTCATTTCTCAACCTTCTCGATAAATCCACCCAATTATGCTACTGTTGTTGGTGTTGATGCAAATGGGTCGATTATGCCTAGTTCGTGCACACCAGCAACATGTGCAGGTCAATGGACTGTTGATCATCTCGGCGCTGTAGGAGACGACCGAGCTGAGCAAACTGTGAGCTTGACAATGGGTTATCGAAATTCCTCAACAACTTCAATCGTCGAATTGGATCCTGCCAAAGAAGCTGTATCACTTCACTTGAAACTGGACTTGTTTGATGAGCAAGCCGTTCAAATCGATTTTGTTGCAGGCATTAACTATCTTGACTCAACGACCATGGACAGTTGGGGGATTTCGCTTGTTGAATTGTCAAGCCTTGCTACAATCCCACAAATTACCTCTGATGGAATTCGCTTGGCTTACGAAAACGGAATTGCTCCTCTCGATGATTTCACCGATCAATTTCCAGTCGACTCGGTCGGTGATGCGTTTTCAGATTCTATTCCAGGTTCTCCTAACATCCAAATGGGAGAATTATCTTGGGTTAGTGATTCTATAGCTGAAGGAATTGATGGGCCTGCTGGAGGATTGAATTACAGCCATAGTGTTGGTTGTTCAGAGATAGTAACGCCTCCAAACACGATTTCGTACTGTATCCAAGGACCGAGCGCTATGGGATACAATCACCCAATTTATCTCCGTTCAACCAGCAATACGTTTGAACTTGGTTTACTTGACATCATTCAGGACAACCTTCCAGACAACGAATTTTCCGATTATTTTGATGAAATTACCAACGAAGATTTGCGTCGCGTCATGGATGCTGGATTATCGCTTGAAACGGTACTTGACACAACTTTCCTTGAAGACATGATTCCTAGCGATCTTCCGCCATCAAAGATTACTCTCGAACTCATTCTACCAAATTGGGTAAGGACCATTGATAATCAAGACCGAATTATTCTGGAACACTCAGTAACAGGTGAAAACAGAAATGAAGTATCGATTGCTGGTCCTTCTCCGTATACATACAATCATCCAATTCTTGATGAGAACGATCAAACTATTTGTTTGCAAACTCAGAAAACGTGTGTTTCAACATCCCTTTCCATCGATTTCGACACGTTTGATATCAACGAGTGGACCAAATCTGTATCGGTTGAATTCGGCCTTGAAGCCAATGCAGTTGTTCATCGAGTTGCCCTTCCAAAAGGGTACTATGACATCAACGACGATACAACGGTTCGTATGGAAGTGATTCCTAGTGATTTGGTTCGGCTTATCGGTGATATCATGAGTCGTACGGATAATCCAATGAAAATAGAACGATGTCTTGAGCCTGATACAAATTTCACAGCCTGTCCAGAATCACGGAAACTTGTCTTTGAACTGACTTCAGATGGTTTAACGGAATTTGGGACCGATGTTGGCGAGATTCTCACCAATGAGATTCATATCGCATCGAAGAAACTGGAGGATATCGAAGAGAACCCTCAATTCTCACAAGTTGACATTAGTGATTTCTCAATTGAAACGAGTCTTGCAGGACTTGGTACTCCCGGGCCTATCGTTTCCGATGAAGTGGGTCTAAGTGTAAGCCTCAAGATTCCAAAGGTTCGATTCACATTGGCAATATCAAGTTCTTGGGGAGATTTGTTGAGTGGTGATCCCGATCTCATTACACTTTCACTTCTTACGGAAAACATCAACGGAGCATTCCGGTCGCCATTGCTTCAACCCATGGTTATGATGGTGGATGAAATGTCATCGATGATGACAGCAAGCCTTGTTTCATCGGAGGGAATTACATTCCCTCCACTCGAAGAGGAAGCACTAACCTTTGAAACTGGATCGTGGGATACAACAATTCACGAAGATACAGAATTTGATCTCACTGGACCGGTCAGTTTCACTTTACCAAAAGGTATCCTCGTCAAAGAAGGAACATCTGCCCAAGGGAACATGATCATAACAGAAGATGATGATGGACGTCAAGTCATTACATACACGATTCCACCGGATGGTCTCGATGACGAGGTTACACTTCGGCTTCAAGTCACATGGATGTATTTACTTGGCCAATTCTGGGCTTATCCTGCTGTTGTTATCATTTTGCTCATACTTCTGATTCGTCGTCGTCGTAGAAAGAAGAAGAAAAAGCGGGCTGCAAGAGAAGCTAAGAATTCATTGTACAAAGCTCAAAAGATGGGGTTGTCAGAATCCGATTTCACTCAAATGGCCGGATTGGTCGATCGTCAAGTCGGAGGATATGACGAGGGAATTAACCCATTCGAAGCGATGCATCAAGAACCGCCTCAAACCTAACGGTGCAGAGTTTCGTGAATACGCTCGGCGAGTGAAGGACCGATTCCAGGAACGGTTTTCAAATCATCAATACTTGCATTGTTGATGCCTTGTCGCCCGCCGAAATGTCTCAAAAGTGATTGAAGTTTTTTCGCTCCTAGACCCAAGACATTCTCAAGAGGGTCTCCCAAACGACTTTTTTTCCTGCGTTTTCGATGAAAGGTGTTTACGAAACGATGCGCTTCATCACGAGCATGGACGAATACTCTGCCTCGACGATCGAGTACGATAGGGTGACTTCCTTCTCTGTGTAATGTTTCCTCTCGCTTCGCCAGTGCAGCCAGCTGAAATCGATCTCGAACACCATGCTCGTCCAACATCGCGCGGATGGTGCTTAAGTGCGTCTCCCCACCATCAAGAAGGAGTAAATCTGGCCATTCTTCTTGGCGTTTCAGCCACCGTTCGACGACCTCTCTCATCATTCGCAAATCATCCATTGCATCACCTTTGACAATGTAGGTGCGATACTCTTTCTTGGCGGGTCTGCCATTACGGAGAACCACGCTTGCTCCAACTCGTTCATCGCCTTGCAATTGTGCCATATCGAAACATACGACATGATTCATTTGTTCAACGTTCAGTAACATTGCAGCATCATCAGCAGCACGCTGTTCAAGAGATCCACTCGATTTGTTGGAGAGACGTGAGACTTGAATCTCTGCGTTTTGGTCTGCGAGGGTTCGTAATGTGACCATGTCGCCACGAACAGGTGTTCGAACTTCTACGGTAGAACCTCTACGTTCGTCCAACCATTGCTGTAAACCGTCGAGGAGAGGAGTAGGTGTAAGCAACAATCGCGGAGGTCGTCTGTGAACGTAATGCTCACTGATAAACCGGCTTACAGTTTCACCAATATCCCCACGGTGGACGAATGGCCACACCTCTTGTCCTTTGACCACACCTTCATCAGCATGCAAAACGACCAGAGCCGCTAAATCGCCTTGTTCTGCGAATCCAATCGCATCGCAATCTCGATACAATTTGCTTGAAACAACGTGTTGACCAATTGTCGTTCGGATGGATCGAATAAGGTCACGAATGTATGCTGCACGTTCAAACTGCATTTCCTGTGAGCATGCATCCATTTTTTCTCCGAGCTCTTCCAACAACTCAGTCGCCTCACCATCGAGTATTTTTTTGACGGCCCGAACTTGTTCAGCATAGCCTTCACCGTTGATGCATGGTCCAGTGCATAGACCGATATGCATGGCTAAGCAACCTTGAGGAAGCAATTCCTTGCAATCGCGAATTCCGAAATGTCTTCGCAACAGTTGCATTACTTGTTTTGCAGCCCCCGCATTTGGAAAGGGTCCCCACCGATGGGCCTTTTTTGGAGGATGACGGGTGTACATGATACGTGGAAATTCCTCTTGTGTCAGGACCAGATAGGGATAGGATTTGTCGTCTTTGAGCATTGAATTGAATCTGGGTTTATGTTCCCGAATGAGTTGACGCTCGAGAATCAATGCTTCTTGCGGAGTTGTCGTTACAATACATTCAACATCATCAGCTCGTGCAACAAGTTCTGGAATCATTTGTCGATCTGGATTTGTTGCAAAATACGACCGTATTCTTTCGTTCAGTCTTGTTGCCTTTCCGATGTATAAGACACGCCCCTCTGCTGTTTTGAAGAGGTACACGCCTGGAGAAGCAGGCAAATCGATGGATGATGCATCAACCGCCATATTGAGCGCTTACATCCATAGGTCAAAAAAATCTGCATGTTTTCCATAGAACAACCATAGGACAACATCAAATGGGATGTGGTTAAGGTACACTATGAGTTCAGATGTTGACGCCGGCAATGCTGCGTATTTTGCGTTGGTTGGATGAGTATCCCCCAACCCTTGAATCTGCATGGGACGTTCCAAGAAGTATCTCACTGGAAGGTATTGCCGATGGAATTGGAGTTGTTCGCTCTGCTCTCTTTCAACCAATGAATGGTTTGGAACAAGAAGGATTGATACAAACTCGACAAGCACATGTTCTTGGATCTGGGCGCAGAAAAAGAAAAGTTGTCCATATTACAGAAGAGGGACGCCGACGACTCTTGCAGAATACAGAAGTTGTTTCTGTTCGTCCCTCAAGAGAATCATTGAATCTACATGGACAGATTCCAGAGCGTACGAATTTGCATGGTCGTGGTTCTGAAATCAAATCGATTAAGGAATCTCTAGAACGAAAAATGGCAGTGCATTTACGAGGAATGCCGGGAATTGGCAAATCCACATTGGCTCGAACAATCGTTCAGGAATTGGCTCAACGAGGATCCCATATTTACTGGGCCGCACTTGACTCGTACTGTGACGTTCATGAAGCAATTCAACGAATGGAGTTTCAAACTCCATCAATTCTTGATGTTGAAGGGTATGCTTCTTTATTTGAACAAGACGATGTTGTACTGGTGTTCGACGATGTGCATTCAATTTCACCACGTCACCAATCATCTTTCCTGAATCTCTTTCAGAGCCTTCAGAATCGAAACATTCCTTTTATGGTGATCGGACGGGATCGAGAAACATTCCCAATCGATGGAGCGATTGTTGATTTAGGGCCGTTAGAACAGTCTGAGGCGATTGAATTGCTAAGCCCCGAACTCGGTGAAGAACGAGCTTCAATTGTTGAAACGCTGGGCGGGCACCCTCTTGCGATTTTGTTATACGATGCCTCGACTCCACTTCCGGAGACGCATCAAGACGTTCGGGCTTATGTTGAGCAGGTTGTCCTTGGTGACGCCTCAAGAGAAGTGCATCATGCGATGTCACCATTCCTTGTCTTGCCGTTCCCAATCCCTGCAGAGCGAATGCCAGAACCTGATGATGTCACCTTACTTGATGAACACACTTTGTTGCGATGGGGGGCACAAGATTCGATCATGGAAATGCAACACCTTATTCGCAATGTTTGCAAGTCTTCTTTGGCGGAATCTGAAATTGATGCTTTGCATCAATCTGCAATTTCACATTGGGAAAAACAGCAGGATTCTCTTGCGACAATACTCGAATTGCATCACCGGATTCAAAGGGGTGAATCCAATGTTTCCCATCATCTATCCCAGCGAGGAAACGAATTGATGAATGCATACTCTGGTGCGTTTGCGACACTCTTGGATGAGGCTTTAGTCAATGAATCTGAGAATCTTGAGTTGGTTGAACTTGCCGCACAGCATGCTCTTAATCGAGCAGAGCTTAAAGTTGCAAAACAATACATCAAGGATTTTGCTTCTCCGAGGCTTGCCAATATCCGATTGCAAATTGCTCAATTTGAAGGGAAAAAGGACGTCATACATCAATTGGAATCGTTGATTGATGAGATTGAAGAGCCAAATCAAAAGTTACGGATTCAACTATCAGTCCTCTCTCGCAGTATTGATGACCTTACATCGAATTCGAATGAAGAAGAGTTCAGCCGAATTCATCGACTTCTTGAGCATGTTGAGTTGCCAGATAATGAGAAAGAGCGTCAACGCATTTTGACCACAATCGTTGTAATGCGACATAGCCTTGCTATCGAGCAGGGGGATTTCAGTGCAGCAAATTTCCTTCTCGAGCAATTGAGAGGAATTGCATTGAAAGACGATCCATTGATTCAATATCTTTCAATAAAAACAGAATTGAAATCTCTGGAAACACGTTCAGCAGATGGTGCACTAACGTTGAGAAATGCAGAACGTGTTGCAACTCAGTTGAAGCATCCATTGTACAAAGTTTCACTTCTTTTGTTGGTGTGTGAAAAGTTGGCGCAGACACAACCACACCGTGCTCAATTGAATCATGAACAAATCGATATCCAATTCATTGAAACTATAGATGCTCCTTCAGCACACAGAATTGTTGCAAAATGGTGGGAAGTGAAATCAATGGTTGATGAGCAAAATGCGATGTTGGCTCTACGGGAAGCAATTCTGCGATATCGCTCAGTGGGATGTCCGAATCGAGCCCGCGAGTTATCGAACCGATTGCACAGTTTGTGAATTACAATTCAGCACCGATCAAAGTTTTCGTATCTTGGATTCCAACGATTGGACGTATTTCCTCGACGATGCAGCGCGTAAGTGTAAATTCATCATCGGCTTGAACTCGTGCAAGAACATCGAATTCTCCAAAAAGCATCCATCTGTCTGTCACATGTTTGATACCATCAAGAGCGTTTCGAACACTTTCTTCCTTTCCAGGAGCGGTGGTTATCAATACAAATCCAATCGGCATCTTCTCACCTCAATACTCCACTGCGATCAGGGTCCGCGTATCTCGAATTCCGTCAATGGTTCTGAATTCTTTCATGAGCAGAGATGTCAGATTTTTTGCTGAATCGCTGCTCACGTGAGCAAGAAGATCGTACTCTCCATACAGAGCATGAACTTCCTTAACGTCTGCATGGGATGTTATGGCGAGGTAGACCTCACGTTCATGCGATGGTTCGGTCTTCACGAGGATGAATGCTTCTGGCACGCTGGGTGCTCGAACCGTAGGGTTTTATCGCTTCGGGTCTTGTTCTTTCGATGAACATACAACGGGTGCTTTCAAATGCTATTGCTTTGGAATCAATATTATGGAGAGGCAGAGGGCATACTTTGCTCTGAGTTTGTTGATGCTTCTCCTCTTGATGCCATTGACGCCAATGGCATCCTCTTTTGCAGAATCCAATAACGAGACTTTTGCAGTTTCAGGTCGGGCAACGACGACATGGTCTGGAACTGTAACATTGACAAGCGACTATTACGTCAATGTTCAGGATGAGCTCCTCATTACCTCATGCACGAATGTTGTTCTTTCTCCCGGTATCCGCATTTATGTTGAAGGCAGATTGACCGTCCAAGGCACCCCTGTATGTCCGATTGTACTCTCAAGCTCTTCAACCACAGGTGATCATGAAGGAATCCAATTCAATTCCTCATCGTATGGCCGCGGCAGTACGGTCAATCATATGCACATTGAGGATGCAATATTCGGAATCACAATGTATGGTTCGAATCCAATTTTGAACAATGTGACCATCTTCAATCCTGATCGAGTTGGAATCGATATGTTTGGAAGTTCCAGTCCAGTCATCCGAGATTTGCATGTTGAACAAGCTGGCCGTTCAGTTCCGTTCCAAAACGACTGGCGTTATGGTATCGGATTGTCTGTAGGAGATGGGTCGACGCCAATCGTTCAAGGGGCGTATTTCACCGATCATCAACTCCGTGGCCTCAACCTTTGGGGTGCATCAGGAGGCATCTATCGAGATGTTGTCATGGACAATATTTCGGGTTCAGTTCTTGGAGAAGTGGCTGGAGTATGGGTCGAAGACAGTGTTCCTCTGTTTGAGGATCTGACCATCGATAAGAGCGACACAGGCATCATCGTTCGGCACATTGACGATTCGGGAAACACTCGAGGCGTGTTTCGAGATGTAAATATCTCGAACAGCATGTTTCGAGGTGTTTACTTAGACAAGAACAATCATACGAATTACACCAACTACGAAACAGCAGATTTCACTAATCTCACCGTACGTGGAACTGGTTCTTCCGGTGCTACATCGCCTGGTATTGCGCTCGCTGCAATCGAAATTAATGCAACAGGAGCATGGCTTGAGAACGTCGTTGTTGATGATGCTTCTTCAGTAGGTGTTCGTTTGTTCTTTGTCGACTCAAGCACAACGCTTCGAAACATGACGATTCGTGATGCGGGAGAAGCAGGACAAGGAGCACATTCAGCAGGATTGAGCATTCAAACGTCCTACTTTGCTGCCAATCTTGAGGATATTGAAATCAGTGGTTCACCCGGGCCCGGTATTCATTCATCAAGCGGTGGTTCGCTACAAGGCTACGATTGGCATCTCCACAACAATTCTGAACAAGGGCTCTTCATCGATTCTGCAACTGTTGTCGTCGATGGTTTAACCACTACTGACAATGGATTCTCAGGCGCTCATGTTTTTGATGCAAGATACGTCACACTCTCGAATTTCACTTCTGTAAACGATGGTTCACTCGGCTCAACTGCAATGGAACAGGCGGGATTATCCTATCAAAAATCCAATGATTTGGAGACAACATCCGGTGATGTTGCATGTATGAATTGCCATATTGAAGCATCACAAGGCCATGGTGTGTATGTCATCGATTCCGTTGATCTTTGGCTCGATCAACTTTCCATTACAGGTATTGATTCATCTCTGCCGGCAATGTACGTCGACAATGGAGGCTTGACACTTGGCACACAAGGAGGACGATTCAACCTCTTGAATACAGATATCGAACATGAGTCTTCGACACAATATGCGTTGTACATTGAACAAGCTGCTGGCCATATCGATGGATTGACTCTGCAAGGCAATCACAGTGGAATCTACTGGGATGCGAACCATAACGGGAATTTCCCTTCGACCTTGAGCAATACTGAATTTACAGGAAGTGAATGTCTGAAACTGGTCAATCATCCAAATCTTAGAGGATATGGAAACACGATTGGCTTAGATTGTGATGGAAGGATATGGGTCGAGAATTCCGATGTTAACTTCTCGAATTTGGCTGATGCAAGTGGGACACATATCGTCGATCTTGACACATCTTCAACAATGCATCTGCATCAACCGAGTAACCTTGACCTTTCGATTGCAAACATTCCATCGGGAGCATCCATTGACGTAGCTTGGGACGTTACTGTATGGGTCGTTAACAACCTCTCCAACGGAATTCCAAATGCTTATGCAAACGTAAGTTTCACACAATTCGAGCCATCCGTATCTGAGTTTACGAATGATATTGGAGTCGTGATTTTAACCGATTTCATTGGACAACGTTGGACCAATACAGGCCCATCCGCAACCAATGTTGTTACTGTCGAATGTGGATATGATAGCGAAAGCAACACAACGACGATAACTTTCGATGGTGACAAAGTGATGTATTGTGTTCTCGAATTGGACAATCAACCACCATTCCTTAACTGGACTTCACCTATGGACGGGGATGTGTTCCCCTCACAGGGACAAGTGTTGTTCGATGCTCAGCAATCATGGGATTTGGACGATGATCCTCTGACATTAACATGGACCTCTTCTCTTGATGGCGTTATCTCATCAACACAGGGTACAACTCCATTTTCAGTCAACGATGGCGTTTCTGGTTTCACGCTCAGTGATGGCATTCATGACCTTACATTGGAGGTCTGTGATGATGCTGGACATTGCATTTCAGAGACACGGTCGATTGAATTAACCAATCTTGCACCAGAGCTCAACGTTTCTTTTTCCCCAGCAGTTACGCAATGGAACGAATTAATCATGCCGCAAACCGGCACAGTCACCATCAATACAACAGGAACGTTCGATCCTGAAGGTGATGACTTCGCTTGTATGATTTCCTTTGGAGGTTACAACCGACAAGGCCCTGGATGGAGCAATCAATATGTCTGTCCAGAGTTGTTAACCTACACCTTCGACCATTACACGGACGATCCACCAGCATCGTTCTTCTTGAACGTCGTTGCATTTGATGAAGTAGGGAATTCAGATACCTACACTGTTGAGGTCAAGTTGTACAATGAAATGCCAACCGCTGCTTTCACGCTTGAACGCAATGGAACTGCAAGTGAGGATGTCATTTTCTTCAATGGAAGCAGTTCGGCCGACCCAGAAAACAATCCAGTCTCGTTTGAGTGGTGGTCGAATGTGGATGGCACGCTCATGGTTGGCCAAGGCATTGAGAACATTTCTTGGAATGGTCATCTGTCTCGTGGTGTTCATCAAATCGAGTTGCGAATCACCGACGATCGTATGGATCATGGTGGTCAAATGTCGGTTGTTTCTCAATTGATTACCGTCGACAATTCTGCACCACGAGCTATGATCGAAGAATTGGCCCTGTTTGACGATCTCGACTCGTCCATTCTGATTCCGTTCAGTGCCAACGGAAGTGGTGATTTCGATTCAGCATGTTTCACATTCCCAAGCGAAGGGACATGGCATTGCGCAGAGAACGAACCTGCAGCAGGTTCAGAGTTCCTGCAAATTGATTGGTCGAGCGATCTTGATGGACGATTGACACCAGAGGATGAGGATTGGCTAACCTTTGAAACGCGACTCTCCGCAGGTACACATCAGATTACGCTTACACTCAACGATGGTATCAATCCAAATGTTTCGACAACAAGGATGCTCACTGTTGCCGAATCTGCACCAATTCTTGTTCTTGATTCACCTGCAAACGGAAGCCAATTTGCTTCGAGCGATACTCTTGTTGTCGATGCTCGAAACAGTGTTGATTACGATGATGACCCATTCACGATGACATTGCGCATTTACGACGATTCATCCTCAATTTATCTTCCAATTTTGACAGATGTGTCAACATCCAGTATCCATGAAATTCAACTCGATGCTGGGTTGAGAGACTTGCAAATTGAGTTGGTTGATGAAACAGGAAAATCTCGTGTAGAATCGTTGGAACTGCTTATTGTTCCAAGCGATCCAGAAGCCGTAATAGTTTCACCGAGCAATCTTGAATCGGTCGAACCAGGAGCAACTATCGTCTTTGAAGGAGCTTCTTTTGATGCGGATGATGATCTTACAATGAGAGAGTGGCGTCTTCATGGAACAGGTGGGCAAACAAGTCTCCTCAGCACACAATCCACCTTTACGCAGGTCTTTGTTCCTGGTAGCCACCATGTCTCATTGTACGTGCAAGATGCACGCGGAGCGTTTTCAGAACAGCACATCAATTTCACAGTTCGATCGAGTCTTCCTGAATTGGTTCAATCGAGTTTGGAACTTTCACAAACTGAGTTCATTACTGATGAGCGAGTCACCCTCGAGGTCTCAGTACAACTAATCGATGAGGATGGTACCACTGACAACGTGCGCGTCGATATCGTCCACAACATTCAGACATGGACGTTTAACCTCAGCGATGAGAATGGTGACGGGATTTGGACTGGTTCGCTTGAATTCCAGCCTTCTGGTGTGGGGCAACCGAGTTTCAAGGTTATTGCAACCGATGGAGAAGGTGATTCTGCGAGCGTCGACGTACTCTACACGCCGCTCAAGGTTGTTGAAGCAGATGGTGGTGGATTTATGTCAGGTGGTGTCCTTGTTGGTAGTGTACTTTTGGTCATCATCGTTGCGTTATTGATTGTAATTCAACGTCGCAGACAAGTGGCTCAAGAGATGAAAATGATTGATTCATGGGGCGTTTTTGGTGATGGATTAGATCAGCAAAATGAATCGGAAGATGATGCTGATGAAAAGCCGACTTTGGATTGGGATAACGTCTAGAAATCCAATATATTGCAGGCCATAGTCTAATATATCATTCACTCATGAAACTTAGTTATGAGAAAAGCACTTGCTCTCCTCCTTGTTGGCCTGATGATTGGAACAACTTTGCCCACAAGCGTTGCAGCTGAAGAAACTGAACCGCTTGCTTTTGGAATTGAATACAACTATTCGAATTTGAATGCAGATATCAATTCGATGATTGGAATTGACCTGGAAGAAGTCTTCCAAGAAGTGATGAATGCCGGAGATGATGCAGGAATTGATATCCTCATTGGTAGTGTTACTACAGGTACGACCACTATTGTTTTTGAGCAATACGACGGTCCACTTACAACACTCACTGTTGACGGAGTTCAAACAGACTTTTCGACAAAAGTAACTGAACTAACCGTACGTCATGGTTTGCTGGACGATTTCGCAATCCATTCTGAATGGTCTGATTCCTACGGAGCAATCGACCTCACCCTCGGTTATGATTCAGAACAATTGTTCAGTGCAGATGTCGTTTACACAGAATACTTTGATTCTGACATGGGACTCCATGGTATGGATATGGCAATGGATGTTGAAGCAATGATCGAATATTCGATTGGAGCGAGTGGAGAACTAACTGGTGGCGACGATAACTTACCTTTTGATATCGAACTCAAACTCGGAACATCTTACGAAATCAACAACGGATTGCTTGAAGTTCGAATGGATGAGCCATCACCACTCTACACCGAGCAAACTGCACTTGAAGCAGGAGAAGAACTTCATTGGAGTTGCGATGATGATGTAGGCCAACCATCCGTCGAGGAAGAAACAGAATACGATTACGACGAAGATGAAATGTTCACCCGTATTTCCGTACGCGATGGATGTGCAGAGCACACAATCAATTATGAGACTGAGACATCTGTATTGTTTGAACTCAGCGGTATTCCAACAGAAGAATTTGGACTTCCAGAAGGCGACTTCGATATCAGCATATCGGATACAGTTTCCGATATGTACAACGGTGAAGTAAAGCATTTCTTCATGGGCGGTGCTATGAAAATTCTTGATGAGCCAACTCAAATGATCACCATCGATGATGGGAGCACGATTGAAGTACACCAAGCATATGCTTCGCCTACTCCAATGGCCTTCCCTGCTATGTGGGGAATGATGTGGGTTAACTCAGTCCTCGGTAGCGGCGAATATCCTGGTATCGTTGATGCATTGATGGGCAACGAAGACTTTGAGGACGCATTTAGTGACTGGTTCGACGATGCTCTTGATATGGCAGACGATGATTATGACGGAAACTACTTTGTTTGTGCGAATTTGAATCAAATTCCTCGAGATTACATGGATGATGGCTACGATGACTGCGGCGATAATTCAGATGAGCGGTTTGTCTGTGATGACGGAGAAGTACTTACTCCATGGGATGTCAATGATGGTTATGAAGACTGTATGGGTGGTGAAGATGAAACGTATGAGCCACCTGTGGAGATTTCCCTATACATGACGGATTCAGACGAATCAGAAATGGATTTCGAGTACCGAATATCGGAATTGGATAGCGCTGAAAGTTACGAGATCTCCTGGACCGTTACTGATGATGAAGGAACCACAACAGATGCTGGCTCAAGTGCCGTTTCAAGCTCGTGGTCGCACAATGAATATGAAACAGCAGATTTGAATGGGTTTGGCGAATACTGTGTTGAAATCGAAGTCACTCGAATGAGTGATGATGAGGTTGTTGGAACTCGAGAAGAATGTGAATCAGTGAGTCAAGATATCGAACCGAGCAAAAAATTGGAAAATATTGCTGAAGCACTCATGGATTCAACCCTTGACATTGCTCTAGAATCGTTTGGAACGAATCTGGAGAATCGATTGAACAACTTCG
>JAYXXD010000020.1:0-22529 GCA_036019775.1 Thermoplasmatota archaeon | reverse complement strand
GGTATCGACCGCTACGGGGGTCATCAGGATTTGGCTCACCAATTTGAATGCTCATCTCCCATGTTTCTCCGGGCTCGTAAGAATCCAAATCAACATAGTTTTCTCCGGCGTTATACAAGGAGCCACCGTAAAGAGTTGCCCAAATTTGTGTATTCCCACCAAAACATCCTCCATAATCTTCATCAATTTCACTAAAGT
Source organism: Thermoplasmatota archaeon (assembly GCA_036019775.1). Taxonomy (GTDB): domain Archaea; phylum Thermoplasmatota; class Poseidoniia; order Poseidoniales; family Poseidoniaceae; genus MGIIa-L2. The sequence goes on along the minus strand of JAYXXD010000020.1, from coordinate 22,331 downwards.
CACTTGGAGTTGAACTCGCTGCCGGAATAATAAACAAAGTTAGAGCGATTGACACGAGTACGACAGGAGCCTTCATAATATCAAAAAGCATTGACTTGTATTTAGTTCAACCTCATTCACAAGTTCCAATTGTAGCTCCCTTTTGTACACCCTCGCGTGAGAAGCTCACGCGTCCGTACCCTCTGCTTTAACCATGCAAATTCTGAATCTCTCATCAAATCAACATATCAGGTATTCATTCGGGGCAAACCTTAGATGAAGAAAAGTCAAGATTCAGGCATGGAAGGACTCTCAAAGGTAGGTATTGATTCAAAAAGAACAACTGCTGCTAGTGTAGCAATCGTCGGATTGGTTGTTTATCTCTCATTGATTCATTTGAAATCTATTCTCATGCCTTTAGCAATTGCAATATTGCTTTATTTTATGATTAAGCCACCAGAACAATTCATCTACAACAAGGTAGGCAATCGCTTTGTATCGTATGGTACAGTCATTGTTAGCTTTATCATCACGGTCTATTTCATCTCTTTATTCTTGTACGATAATCTTTCACAGTTCATCGATGAGGTCCCTGAAATCACTGCAGCATTTGAAGAGAAGCGAGCAAAATATGCAGATTCGAACCTTTACGGACTTGAAGTCATATTTTCAGATGCTGATCTCTTAGCAGGAGTTGCATCTCCAAGCAACATCGAGACCTTTGTTCTCGCCATCTTAGGTTCACTCGGAGGATTCTTTGGTACGATGATTACTGTTCTAATTTTCCTTTTGTTCATTATTTTAGAAGAACATACAATTGCAAAACGATTCGGTTCAGCATTTCCAAATTCATACGATCGAGCAAAGAGGATTGTTGGTGAATCAACAGAATCCATTACTGCTTATGTCGTATCAAAAGTAACGTGTAGTGCAGGACAAGCGCTCGTGATGACGATCATCATATCACCGATTGGATTCGATTTACCTGGATGGTTCTTGTTTGGAATCTTGTGTTTCCTTCTTGACTTTATTCCAATCCTTGGAGCGCTTTTCGCTACAATTCCACCAGTCATCATAGGATTCATCATGCTCGAGCCAACATCGGCTCTGTTCATGCTTGCTTTACTTATTGGCAATCAACAGGTGTTTGGGTCGTTCGTAGAACCGAATCTGTCAGGGTCAAAGATAGGCATCTCACCATTCGTTTTGTTGTTGACCGTCATGTTGTTTTCTCAAGTTTGGGGAATTGCTGGAGCAATCATTGGAGCTCCAATCATTATCATTGCCCGACTTATTCTTGATGAGAACGAGCGAACTCGCCCTGTTGCTTTGATGATGGCGAACGATGTTGAAGAAGAATAAGTGATTTATTGACCTGTAAAGGCTTCAATAGCCTCAACAACTTCAGAATCTTCCATCAATCTTCGTTGAGATTTCGCAACTTCGAACAGATGAGCAACAAGTTCATCGCTTACCTCATAATTTCGTTGTTGTAACCACCAAATGATGTTTGAGCGACCTGCCATGTGACCGATTCGAATCACTTGTTCAAGTCCAAATTCTCCAGCAGGAACGCCAGAATAAACACGATCTGCAAGCCAGTGATCGCCTTTCTTCATCGCTTTGATCACCGCTGAAGCGTGGACTCCAGTACCTGTTTCAAAAGCGTCTTGACCAAAGACTGGATAATTACGAGGGAGAGGAACTTCAGTGTATTCGTGGGCTTTTTGCATGTACTCGCCAAGGACGGTGAGATCGTTATCGATAGCTCCCATGAGTTTGAGATTGACTAAGGTCTGATCCAGTGGTGCGTTTCCTGCTCGCTCACCGAGCCCAAGCGCAGTACCGTGAACAACATCTGCACCTGCTTCTACCGCTGCGATATTGTTTGCAACACCCAATCCTCGGTCTTGATGTCCATGCCAATTGACTTCGATATCGCGACGGTCATAACCACCGTCTTTGATGACTTCTTCATCAATGAAATTGAGCAACTTCTTGACACCATTTGGGGTGACGTGACCACAGGTATCACAAACGCAAATTCGACGAACTCCGAGTTCCATAGCTCTCTGATAGATGTTCTTGATATCTTCAGGGTTTGAACGAGTAGTATCCTCAGTAACAAACATGACTGGGACGTCGTTTTCTACTGCGAAGGAGACTGCAGTTTCCATCGTAGAAAGGAGTTTTTCCATGGTCCATCCCTCAGCATACTGACGTATTGGGCTGGTTCCAAGGAAGGCTGAGGCTTGAATAGGAATACCATGCTTCTCCTGAAGTTCAACAAGTGGCTCAATATCTTGCATCAATGTTCGTACAGCAGCACCGGGTCGGATTTGGTAGTCATTTTCGGTAATATGTGTGAGCATGGCATCAATGTGTTCAACATGGAAAGGCCCAGCACCGGGAAGCCCCAGATCGACTTTCTGAATTCCGAGCTTTTCCATATAATCAAGAAGTTCAATTTTCTGTTCAATGGTTGGATTTCGAGCAGATGGACTTTGAAGACCATCGCGCAAGGTCTCATCATCAAACCAAACACCATGCGGATGGTTGTTTGGGTTTCGATTAAACTCATACTCAATTGTATTCCAATCGTAAATCAAGGAGCGCTCATCCATTACAATTCACCTACGAGGAAATCCCCCGCACGTACCAACCAGTCATGAATCATGTTTGAACTCGTCGATGAGGTCGTATCATTCTTCTTCAAGGTTTGATTCCGATTTTGCGGCTTGTGCAGCTTCAAATTCTTCTCGAGAAACAACGCCATCACCATCGGTATCCATCGCATCAAACTCGTCTTCTTCGATGAGCTCTGCAGGAAGACGTGCGGTGAAAATAATTTCATCATCATGTGATTTCTTATCCTTTGAGCGCAATTCCATGATTCGAGTACCCTTGGTTGATTTCCCAGTCGTCTCTTTGGTTTGATTAACCGCCAATCGTATCATCATGCCTTTCTTTGTGAGAACAAACAGATTATCCTCCAAATCCGGTATACGGCGTACACTGACAAGTTCGTCTGAAAATTCTTCGTCCAATTTCATGGTTCGCACACCTTTTGCGCCTGGATTTGTCGAACGATAGCCATCGGTCATCGTTTTCAGATTACCATCCTCATCGAACCGCTGGTTCCCATCTCGGTCGAGATCAGGTACTCGGTCCGCCGTTCCTAGTCGACTTCGCTTAGCCATACCGTATTTTGAAATGGTGAGAATTTGCGAATCAGAATCGCTCATAGCGAGCATTCCTGCAACGAATCCACCACCCGAACCTTTACGATCGGCTACTTTGATTCCGTATACACCACCAGAAACTCGGCCGGATGTTCGAATCGCTTCACACTTGAAACGACTTGCATAACCTGTGGTTGAAATCATGACAACGTCATCCGTATCAACGCTCTGTTGAACGTTGACCAAGGAATCATCATCGAGTTTGAATCGCAATGCATACTTGCCATTACGATTGATTCGTACGTATTCATGCAAATCGGTCTTTTTGATGAGTCCTAACTTTGTAGCGAAGAGGAGGAAGTAACCTGATGGAGGTCGCTTTTCACCATCTTCAAGCTTTACTTTCAAACACTTCTCAGTAACCTCATCAACGATTTCCTTTGAAATTGGGAGTATACTGACAATGTTCTCATCATCCTGAAGATTTTCAAGCAAATTGCGAATGTGAGTCCCTCGACTGTGACGGCTACCTTGAGGCGTTTCCCATGCTTTGAGTCCATACACTCGACCCAAATCGGTAAAGATGAGCAGTCGGTCTTTGCTAAAGCAGGTAATGATCGACTGAGGTGAATCTTCATCTTTCGTAGCAACTCCCTTGAGTCCTTTTCCTCCCCGATTCTGAACGCGGAATGTTTCCACTGGTACATGTCGAATGTAGTTGTCATCGGTTAGAGTGATAGCGATTGCTCGTTCTTCGATCAAATCTTCTCGGTCCATGGACAAAGGCATCTTGTTGATTTCTGAACGACGTTCATCCCCATGGCGCTCAACCATTTCATTCAATTCCTCAGTAAGGATGTTCAATCGACGGATTCGAGAAGCAATGATATCCTTCAAGTCAGCGATTTTTATCTTCAAATCGTTGTAGTCGTTTTGAACCTTCTCAACATCAAGCCGGCTCAGTTGATACAATCGACGTTCTGCGATAGCCTTGGCTTGTGGTTCTGTGAAGTCAAACGCAGCAATACCAGGCATTACTTCCGTTCCCTGAAGGACGGCTTCGAATTGTTCTCGACTTGAACTGGCTTTACCGACAGCGATGACATCATCAATGCGATCTTGTGCTTTGACGAGACCTTCCAAAATATGTGCTTTCGCTTCTGCCTTTTCCAACTCAAACTTTGCCCGACGTTCGATAACTGATTCACGATGCTCAACATAGGTGTGAAGCATTGTTGAGAGTGTTAACAGAACGGGACGTCCGTCAAGAATACCCATCATGTTGGCTGAATAAGACTCCTGCAGTCGGCTGGATTTGAACAACTGGTTCAAAACGGCATGTGGATCTGCATTGTTTTTGACTTCAATGACGACACGAATTCCTTCCTTTGACGATTCGTCACGGATGTCACGTATGCCGATAACGGATCCCTTTGAAACCAAATCTGCAATATGAACGAGCATGTCCGATTTCTTCACTTGGTAAGGAATTTCATGAACGATGATACGTTTTCCAGTAGAATCATCAATGACATCGCATCGAGACCGAACGTGAAATCGCCCTTTGCCTGTGGCATACATATCGACAATCCCATCAATACCGTGAATTGTAGCTCCTGTTGGGAAATCAGGCCCCTTGATGTGTTCCATATACTCTTCAAGAGAAACGTTGGGTTTTCCTGCATTCTCTTCACCCTCTTCGAGGATTCGCTGAACGTGGAGGTTGATCGCACCCGCAACTTCGGTTAGGTTGTGAGGAGGAATACGTGTCGCCATACCTACAGCAATCCCATCCGAACCGTTGAGTAAGAGGTTTGGAAGTCTCGCCGGTAAAACCGTTGGTTCCATTTCTGAATCATCGAAATTCGGCTGAAAATCAACAGTTTTCTTTTCGATATCTTCGAGCATATGTTTTGAGATTTTGTCAAGCCTGCTTTCAGTATAACGCATAGCAGCAGGTGGATCTCCGTCTATTGAGCCAAAGTTTCCTTGACCATCAACGAGTGGATAACGCAACGAAAATTCTTGAGCCATACGAACCATTGTATCGTAAATGGATTGGTCGCCGTGCGGGTGGTATTTCCCCATAACTTCACCAACAGAACGTGCTGATTTACTGAATTTTTTATCCGAAGTGTGACCGCCTTCATGCATACCATAGAGAACGCGTCGATGAACTGGCTTCAGGCCATCGCGAGCATCAGGTAAAGCTCGGCCAATGATGACCGACATAGCGTAATTGATGTACGACGTCTTCATTTCATCGTTCAGTGACCGGTTCAACACTGTTCCAGATTCAACTATGTCTCCACTTTCATTTATCTCATCATCAGATGTCAAGGTTGGTCACCTCCTTTGCATGGCGTTCGATGAACGCTCGACGATCTGGCACATCCTCTCCCATGAGAATCTCAAACATGCGATCACTCTCTTCCGCATCTTTCACGGTTACCTTGAGCATTGTTCGTGTTTCCGGATTCATGGTTGTCTCCCACAGTTGTTCAGGATTCATCTCACCAAGACCTTTGTAGCGTTGTACTCCGATTTTCGCATTTGGATTGTCTCCACGAAGTTCTTCGAGAATCGCATCGCGCTCTTCGTCTGTAAAGGCATACTTACTTACTCGGCCTTTTGACAACTGGAACAATGGTGGTTGGGCGATGAAAACATGCCCCTGTTCGATAGCCGGACGCATGAATCGCCATAAAAACGTCAACATTAGGGTACGAATGTGTGCGCCATCGACGTCAGCATCCGTCATGATGATGATTTTGCTGTATCGTAACTTTTCTGGATCAAAACTACCTTCATCTTCACTGTTGTTTCCAACTCCAGCGCCAAGTGCTCGAATCATCGTTTGAATCTCTTGATTTTGGAAGACTTTCGCCGCATTGTGTTTTTGGCGCTCAACATTCAAAATCTTCCCTCGCAATGGAAGAATTGCTTGAATTCTTCGATCTCGCCCTGTCTTGGCAGAGCCTCCAGCAGAATCACCTTCTACCAAATAGACTTCGCATTCTTTCGGATCTCGTGATTGGCAATCAGCAAGTTTTCCTGGCAGCCCTCCTCCCTCGAGAACACCTTTTCGACGCGTTAAATCTCTTGCCTTTCGTGCCGCCTCTCTCGCCTTTGAAGCAAGCAGAGCCTTTTCGACGATTTGCTTCGCTACTGCGGGGTTTTCTTCAAAGAATTCTCCAAGTTTGTCATAGACAATGGTTTGTACAATTCCCGTCACCTCACTGCTTACGAGTTTGTCCTTTGTTTGAGAGGAGAACGATGGGTCAGGGTGTTTTACGCTAACAACCGCTGCCAAACCTTCACGTACATCATCGCCGGAAAGAGAATCACCTTTCAGCAGATTCTTCTTTTTTGCATACGAATTGACAGAACTCGTCAATGCCGTTCGCAGACCAGACATGTGCGTCCCACCATCCTTGTTTCGGATGATATTGGTATAGCAACGAATGGATTCACTGAACGCATCTGACCATTGTAGAGCAACCTCTACCTCGACAAGCCCTTTTTCGATTTCCTTGTTTCCGGAAATAGTGATAACGTCTGCATGAAGCACTTCTCTACGCTCATTGAGTTGGCCAACGTACTCCGAAAGACCGCCTTCATAGAGATGTTCAGTTTGATGAGGCTCTTCGCCACGAACATCGAGGATGGTAATCTTAAGTCCCGCATTCAAAAAAGCAGTCTCACTCACTCGTGTCTCGATTTCTTCGAGGTTGAATTCAACTACATCGGTGAAAATCGAGAGATCAGGCTTGAATGCAATGTGTGTCCCCGTATCATCGCAAGTTCCTATCTCCTTGAGTGGTTCGACGGGAATGCCAGTTTCATAACGCTGGAAATAGACGATTCCATCGCGGTGAATGGTCATCTCCATCCATTCGGAAACTGCATTGACGGCAGAAACTCCAACGCCGTGCAAACCACCGGATACCTTGTAGGAACTGTTGTCGAACTTGCCTCCAGCGTGGAGTTTTGTCATGATAACTTCTGCAGCTGAAATTCCAAACTCTTCGTGAATGCCTACCGGTATGCCGCGGCCATAATCGCGAACCGAAAGGGAGTGGTCTGGATTGAGGACAATATCGATCTGGGCAGTGTGTCCTGCGAGATGTTCGTCAACAGAGTTGTCAACAACTTCCCAGATGCAATGATGGAGAGCTGACCCGTCATGCGGGTCACCGAGGTACATTCCGGGTCTTTTTCGAACAGCTTCAAGTCCTTCGAGAACTTGAATGCTCGCTGCATCATATCCTTCTTCCATAGTATCATCAAATCCAGTTAAAATTGAGCGCTGTCGGCTGTTTTTCATTGCAGCGGGAACGCCACCTCTCTAACTGTTAAACATGCCCGACGAGGGGGTATAAACCTACCTCTAAAGCAGCCTTCTGTGATGCGTTTTTCATGCACAAAATCTCACATCAAAAGGACTTCATTTCCCCAATGAAAACCATCAGTCTCTTCCGTGAGCGTTAAGAAGATGACGAAAGTCGGTAGGCTCATGCCTGAACCGACCATCTGTGTAGCCCTCGACTCGACAAACATCGATGACATGGTCGATGAGGCTGCCCGCGCCTCGACAGCTGGCGCTGACCTCGTCGAGATTCGCTTTGATCGACTTTACCTCACCAAACCCGAACCAAACCTCGTCGAGCAAGAAGATGGTGAGACCAAAAGCGTAATGCCACCTGAGTCCGAGTGGCCAATTTCAGATGCTTCAACACTAGACGCTGAAAAGAGCATCCAACGACTCAAAGATGCAATTGCAGTACCTGTCATCTTTACAGTAAGACCTCCTCGAGAAGGTGGCTTCTTCCCTGGGACAGAAGAGGAGCGTATCGCAATCCTCCATCAAGCAATTGATTCAGCGGTCACATGGATCGATCTCGAATCATCCATAGAAGAAGGTGCGCTCGATAAATTGACGAAGGCTGCAAAGAAAAACGGCTGTAAGGTCGTATTCTCCAATCATGACATCAATGGCACTCCAAACTCGGAAGAAATTGCATCCTTCATCAGAGACAATAGCGATAAGGGCGATCTCGTCAAATTCTGTTCTACTGCCCATTCACACATCGATGCGCTGCAAATTGTTGATGCAGCAATTGAGTTGAAAGGAGAAGGTGTTGATTACAGCGTTATGGCAGTCAACAGCGGTGGTGACTGGGCACGAATACATGCTCCAATCCTCGGAGTTTCCATGGTTTACGCTACGATGTCAATGGAACATCGCATCAGTGACAAAGGACTCATCAACGTTCGAGATTTGCGAGATGCGTGGACACTTCTTGAATACTGAAGATTATTGATTCATAGCAGGCATCAGCTGTTTTTCTGTTTCAGCCCTTGGCTCCAGTCCAGCGTTCATGTATCGTCGGTTGATCATGACTGGTGCAAGCATTATCGACATGAAAAAGAGAAAGAAGGTTATTGAAACGGTCCAGTTCGGAAGGACTACGGAACGTTCTACTGTTGATATGGCCACGTCTGCAGCAAGAATCTTATTTTGAACTCCAGCATCGCCTCTTCGTGAATTATCCCATGCATCGACAACGATGAAAAACTCTTGATATGTAGGCCCAGAAAACAACGACGAATGCACTTCTGGCCCATCCAATGCAACGCTCATAACGACAGAGTCCGTATTTTCGTAAACGTGAGCATCCCTGTATGTTTTCCAACCCGTGACATCAAATGCAGCCCACTCTGGAGAAACCTCGGTAACAAATTCATCATCACTCAGACTTTCACGGTTGAACCAAAAATCAAAGTCCTGGCTATGCATTCGATCATATGAGGATTCATACCGCTCATACTGAGATGTCGTCATGAGATAGACGTCTGCGTATGCAGGTACAGTTGAATTGTCCACAATGCCTTGAATTTCAACGCAAATCGTTGTTCGATGAGTATTTGACAGATTGACTCGCAAGGCTCCAACACTGTCGTTCCCGATCAACATAGTAGTGGCTATGTTGGTCGTCAAGGTCTTAACCGGCATAGGTGAATGATAGGACTGATACATCCATGATTCTTCGGGAGAAAGCGATAGGTCGACGTTTGCGTTTAACTCAATTGGCTCCGAGGCACGACCTTTGCCTTCACCATCATCCCAATCCTCTTCAAAGAATGCACTCCACTGACTGTTATGTGGCACTTCAGCATGACGAGATATGGTCTCATTCCACACAATCGGAGACAAATCTCCTTTGCAATCATCGATTGCTGCAGAAGCTAGGCCATGATTGGGTGAGATGATTCCACTCAGGAGTGGAATCATCAAAATCATGAGCAAGAACACCGCTCGTCTCTGCATCTCATCAACACCCCTTGGTCAAAGGTTGGCAAACAGGTTCTTGAGACATTCGTTCACTCACGACGTCGTAACGGCCGAATATAGCCACTCTCATCGTTTCTACGCTCTTGTTTAGAGAGGATTTTAGGTGCGGGTGGAGGGGCATGGTGGTCCATTCCGAGTAAACCTCCATCGTCAGCATGTTCGACATCGTATGTTTCTGCGTTCTGTTTGGCTTCTTCTTCAATCTCATTCGGTTGACGCATCACCAGCCATCCTAGTATGAGAGCTGCGATAATGAGAACAATATAGCCAAGAGCATCTGTTCCGGCATCAGACATCCAAGATTTCCACTCATCCCAACTAAAATCTGAAAGCGAGGGGTCTGCATCTTGTTCGGGAAGAATTGTGACATCGATCTCGTGCTCATCGCAAAGCTTCATTCCATCGCAAACTTTCACGCGCAATATTGCTTCGCCAGGTTCTTCCCATACAATTGTTACAAGTGTCACGAGAGAGTTGCTTGAAGTGAACCAGTCATTATCGGGAATCCCGTCTTCATCCTGGTCAAAGAGAATATCTTGTTCCCATTCAACAATCAAATCATTACTAATTGTTTCATCTCGGTTCGAATTCGATCCATCGAGGACATTAATATCTCTATAGAACACAAGATCTGAGAGAGATTCAACATCTGAAACATTCACCGCAACAGCTGAAGTGAAATCTTCATAAATTTCATCGGGCAAATCGATGCCTTGAATTTCGGGTGGTGAATCGACATGTATACTAAACTCGGCTCGTGTTACGTCTCCAGTTCCAAACGCATCGCGAACCGTTAATTTCACGACATACAAACCTGGACGTTCGTATGAATGCCAAGGCATTGGATCGTGAACAATTGGAGTTGCGTCACCAAAATCCCATGTGTATTCCAGAAGTCCATTCCAATCCGGAGACTGCTGTTCAAGTGGGACATATTTACCTTCAAACTTCTGATCCCCATCTCGGGTTCCACTCGAATCAAAGTAGAGCATTGCGCCGGGTATTGCAACATTGACTCCATTCTCATCGAACGTACGTGACCACTGATCTGGCAATCCATTCTCTGGGAAGACATCGGTATCCATCAACAATGAACCATCAACCCAAGCGTCCAAAATCTGCAATTCAATGATTGGAAGAGGATTTGCGACGACAACAACAATCACTTTTGGAACACTCTGGTCGCCTGCCTCATCGGTAACAACAAGCTGGATTCGTTGCTCGCCTGGCTCAGTGAATGAAAAGGCTGGAAGAGTTTTGTTGCTAAATGTACCATCTGGAAACGACCAATTGAATGTCAAATCGTTGTAAGTACCAGTGGTCCCATCAATATCAAAACTCGTTCGCCCATCGAACGTATATGGAACATTAACCTGCGCTTCAGTGACGAGGAAATCGATTTGCGGTGAACCTGCTGCTCCAGATTCTTTCACAATGTAATTCGCCACAGGCAGTTGATTGACGACATTCACACGAAGTTCAGCAGTTGAAAGACCGCCATCTTCATCGGTGACAGTAACGGTGATGTTTTTCATCCCCGGAGTATTCCAAGCAGGAACTGGATACAAAGCAGCAGATGAGGTTGTTGAGAACTCGTCGTCACGATCGACATCAGCTCCATCAAGGTTCACACCACCAACGAAGTTCCAACTCAGGGAAAGGTTCGATCCATCATCATCGGTAAATACGTCAGGCATGAGGAGCGGCGTGTAGGTGTACGTGGTGAGTTCATCGGAGAAAATTTGGTATGGAAGGCGGTTGTTAACGACAATCTCTATGACTTTTTGTCCAATATTTACTCCATCCGAAACGGTAAGCGTCAAGCTGTAGGTCTGATTTGGACCAACAACATCTCCCCATTCATGATTGGCAGTGTACATGCCTTTCCCTGATTCTACGGAACTTCCATCACCCCAGTCCCACTCGAAGTCGAGGAATTCAAGGGGGACGTTATCAGAGGTCTGATATGCAGAAAAGACAATGCGTTGATTGGTGAGAATTTCGAGTCGATCAGTCACAACATTGTTATTGACTGTGATGATTGGTATTGGTTGTGAATCGTCTGTAATGTTGATTTGATTCACACTAACATCCGACCACGTTCCTCCGATGTCCATAACACGCAGAGTTGTGTTGTACGTGCCTGCTTGTGAAAACGATCGAAGTGGAGACCGAAGACCAGAAGTCATGTTATCATCAAAACTCCATGCATATGCGACTGGTTGGTCAAAGTAGGGCAATGTGTTGTTATCGAGCGATAGCCCCCATGCATCAAAGCCATCGCCAGTGAACTGAATCTTTTCGTAGGTCTGACTGGCGTTCGTTGATACGGATGCGTTTGCGACAGGCGCCATGTTTGTAAGCGCTTGTGGCGCCGTTGTTTCGGTATCAAGAACGGCTCCTAACATGTTCCTCATCGTGAATTGAACCGTGTATTGATCGTCCTTATTTGCAGTGAAATAGACACTGTTTGGAACATAAACGCCCCCTCCTGCTTGGACACGAGTGGAAATTGTATCAACAACCGTCCCGTTGCTATCGCGAATTAATGCATCGACGTCCAAGTCCTCAAAGAAAGCATTTGAAAGAATGGAATAGTTGACCTGGACCGTATCTGCTGAACCGTCTCCGTCACGGTCGCCAAGCGTTGTCCCATTGAGAATCATAGTAGCAGGAGAAGTGATTCGTGCTGCTTCAATATCGACTGTCCCTTGTGGGTAGGAAGGACCACATGAGGTGTAATCACAATCAGCAACTGTACTTGCGTACCAGACAATGGCATATACTTCGTCGGTCAGATTACCAAAACCTTGAACGAGACCTGTTGCGACGTTGTTGCTAAAGTCCAAATCTTGGGTTGACCAAAGGCCATCAGCCGTTGACTTGTAAACGAGAACACCATCAAAGTTCGATACATCCGAGGTCACTCGAAGAGTCAAAGGTGCAGGAGATGCTGAACCAGGAGTGAACTTGAAGGAACGAATTCCCCATCCTTCCATGGTGTGTCCTGTGGAACTCCATGGCGTGGACCAATCTGAATTTGTATCGGCAGGTGTAATTCGACAGAAGGTTGACCCGCCACATGCGGGGTTCAGTTCAAGGTTGGAAAACCCGTAGATACCTTGGTCTGAATCGATGGTAGCTGCAATCGAGAAATTAGCAAAAATTTCGCCCATTGTTCGTCCAATCTTGCCGGATTGGCCTGATACAGGAGAGATTGCTAAATTCTCAACACCAAGCCCTCCCGTGGCCGAATCTTGAACCAGTTGCCGTACAGCTGGACCTCCGCCAAGGTGATCAGCAAGATACATTGTGAAAATGAAGCCGGCACCATAATCGCCATTCCGTTGATTCCACCAACGAACACTGAGGTCAGATTGCTGTGTCCAACCGTTCAGATGTCCAGCAAGGGTTCCATCAGCCCCAAAACAGAGGTAGATGGCCACATCTGCATTTCCCTCATCCAACCAGAGATTTTCGTAAGGATCTTGTGCATTGTGGAGAAGGTGTTGCAATTCGTGAGCGATAATGGATTTACCCCATGCAAGCGTAATGTCTGCAAAATCAACATAGACAACTTCGCGAGTTACTGCGGTTCCGGGTGAAAAGTAGCCTCCTGTGTTGAATGCCCCATCAATATCGTAAATGACAATTTCAACTTGGCAGTTGTTGTCGTTATCTGGTGGAGCAAGCCCCCGGCCGTCTTGGTAGTCTTTTCCAAAGTATGTTGTCATGGTCGGATAGATTGTTTGGTCCCACGTCGATGCTAAGTTCTGGAGTACGGTTGACGATAGTGTTCGACCAGATTGGACCAAGAATGCAACGCTTGCAGTCGTTTTGGCGACATACACATTGGTTGAACCGCCAGAAATAGGAACGGTCAAAGTGTCACCTACGACGTGCGGGTTACAAGTCGAGCGACCCATGGAGGGTTGATATTTGATTTCGTCCACACCTGGACGTCCTTCATCAATCCAAGCCTGTTTAATGAACGTAGTTGCTGAAACGACGGGTTGGTCCTCATCAATGAGAAGATATTGTGAACCCGTTAACACATCAAAATCTGCCAAATCACCGTACACGACACCAATGGGAGAAGGGGTATCCTCAGCCTCAATTTCCGTTTCATTTGCAGAGGCATGCGTCAATACAGACGTCAGCATGAGGCCTACCAATAGGAGCGCTTTAATGGAGCGTCGTTCAGACATAAAGAAAACCTCATGAAAACGGCATACTATACCGCAATTCACTGTATCGAAATGAGGTATTTAATACCCCGCGTCAATAGCATCATCATAGAGGAGGGGTAAAATTGAGGATTACATGCTTCCTTTCATGTCTGCTTCTCGCCACAATCTGGGCTCCAATGGTAGCCTCTAATTCCGTATGCTCAACCATCGAAACTCTGCAATTTGACGGCGAGAAAGCCAATGAAAGTGTTACGACACAAGTTGATTTTGGCTACCGCCTTCCGGGCAGTAACGCATCAAAAGCACTGCGTGATTGGTTTATGGAAACACGACCAGAATTTGACTGGCATCTTGATCCGCACACGAGAGACGGGTACAATTTGACTAATCTCGAGGGACGATTAGTTCCAAATGGTATCGAAGGGAACGGTTCTGTCATCGTCCTAGCAGCACATTACGATTCAAGAGATCGCGCAGAACGTGACCCTGACCAAAACAAGACGAACCTACCGATCCCAGGCGCAAACGATGGCGGGAGCGGTGTTGCGGTCTTGTGGGAGCTCGCTCGCATTCTACCGTCAATGGAACTGAAACATGAAGTATGGATTCTCTTAACCGATGCGGAAGATCAGGGGCCTGTACCTTCGATGCTCGGTGCGAAAGCATGGGCTGAAAATAGGTCGGCTGAAGACATTGAACGAATCGATGCATTTCTTCTCGTCGATATGATTGGTGATGCAGATTTGAAGATTTATCGAACCTTCCCCCCTCCGGCTAGCAACGAGGATGGAAATCGTTTGTGGAATGCTGTGGAAAATCTCTCAGGACCTCTCGGATTGTTGGATAACGTGAATGATTGCTCAGGCACCCCCGGACAGGACATCGTCAATTTCTCGAGAAGTGATGGCGTGATTGATGATCACGTGCCGATGCTGAACGTCGGCATACCTGCAATCGATTTTATCGACATCCGCTACGGTGAGAATGCGAGCGAATGGGGAGGATATTGGCACACTCATGCTGATACGCCTGACAAAGTGTCTGCTGAGTCGCTTGCTCACATTGGACGTTTGCTCGAGCTTGGCCTTCGAATGGGTTCTTGGCTTGATGGTGACCTGAATCAGTCAACATCTCCTACTCAAGAACCGAGGGTTTCCGAAGAGGCTTTCAGCCCTCTGATTACTGGGTCAATTTTTGCATTGATTGCCATGATTGCACTCGTTTTCCTTGGCCTCCATGAAAGCGTGCGTTTGAAACGGTAGGTCAGCATGCGCGGATACATTGGGATAACAACTTATTCGCGCACCAAATCAAAATGAGGATTGAACATGGACATAAACGAAAGACGTGAGGCATTGCGTGCACGTGTTCGTGGGAAACTTTCAGGTGATGAAGAGGAAGAAGAACTCGTTGTAAAGGACACAGAGATTCTTTCCTCAACAACAGAAGGAGACGACCTGTTAACCATTGACGATAACAATGGGATTCTCGCTCTTGCTTCTTCCCTGATATTCATTGGTAGCATCCTTGGCATAATCACAGGTATTCTCTTACTCCAGGGAAATCCTGCTGAATTACTCAACAATACACTCGAGCAAGATGGAGCCGTCGACGTGTACGGAATCGTACTGGAGGCGGAATCTGGAAATTCGATTCAAGGTGTTGTTGTAGAACTCATCGATATAGACACAAACGATGTTCTTCAAACTGTTGAAACGAATTCTTACGGGTACTACAATATTGAAAATGTCATTGCAGAAGAACACATTCTTCGAGTTTCCATCGATTCATATGTCACTGTTGAGAGGACTTTTACTCCCGAAAGCACAACGCAAGCACCGTTTACCCTATCTGAAGGAAACGGAACCGTTCAAGAGGATTTAACCCAAGAAAAATCGGGTTGGTCTCTCGAAAATGCTGTAGCGCTCTCAACAGGGATTGCCCTCATAACCATTCTAGCGGGTATTGCAGGAATCAATGCAGCATACGGCGTGAGAAGAGCAACAAAATATCGAAGAACTCAGTACCTCGCAGGTTTTGCATTGTTTAGCCGTGGGTTCATCGTTTTTGGTCCATTTTTGATCCTTTGTGGCATGGGGCTGATGATTCTTGCACGTGAGGAATTCCAAGACTATGAGGTGGCGTGATGTACCTCATCACCGTTGAAGGCGGGGATGGCTCAGGGAAAGGCGAAGCAGTTCGGATACTTACGGAACTACTCGCACAATATCCATTCAATGAAGTTCACAAAACACATGAGCCACGTCGGCACAGTGATTTGGGCAAATTGGCCCTCGAAGCAGTAAAAGAAGGGAATAAAACGCCCCTGCAGGAAGCTGGATTATTCGCTGCAGACCGCTTGGATCATTCACATACATGGATAAAACCGAGACTTGAGCGAGGAGAAGTCGTCGTTTCGGATCGAAATATACACTCTTCCATCATCTATCAAGGCGTTGTTGGAGAACTCGGTATCGATACCGTATGTCATGTCAATTCAGCCTCGATGATACCGGACCTCGTTGTTTGGATTGATTGCGATCCTGACAGAGCCATCGATCGAATTAAACATGCAACGTTGCGCATGAGCAGTGATAAGCAGGAGTATTTTGAAACACCAGAGATTCAAAAAACCATACGACAGGGTTTTCATGACCTGTTTACTGGTGAGTTGAAGGTTGCTCCACCTTTCGACAAATGCTGCATTGTAGGCCCGATTTTAAACGAAGGAGGATTGGATGAACTTCGACAAAAACTTCGAACAGAGTTGCGGTCATTTTTCAACCGCAGACCTTTGCCACTCAACGTTGACGTTGACAAAGTTGACAGATACTTACTCAAGAAATTGGCTCACGATGTTCAACAGCAAACTCGCTTACCAGGAGCACCTATGGAACGTACATCTGTTCATACTGGATGGCTCAGCGGTCGTTCTCCAGCACAGTGGATGCAAAGTGCAGAAGACGAATGGGATTCAAGTCAGGCAAGAGAATCCGATGTTCCAAACAATCCTTTGGCACGATCGAGTTGGTCGATTCTTGGCACCCTATCCCTCATGGCAGGATCATGTGAAATTCCGCGATTGCACAAATCATTGGGGCCGCATCGAATGGTTACGCAACGTCATACTCAGAGACTTGTCAAGTGGCTTGAAGAGGCAAATTGGATTCATCGTCAACAAAACCATGTTCCATTTGCAGAAGGACAAGTCTTCAAGTTACGAGATGCATGGATTGGATTTGCTCGCCTCACACTTGCCATGTGGCCGTTTCGCGTAGCACTATCCACATGGCGAAAAAACAACCCAAACAAACCTTGGGAGAAATCGCTCGAAGAAATACTTCGTCAAAACAATTCTCAATTGAACAAAATGGTTGCGAATTCAATTGAGCGGTTGAAGATACTTACCAGTGGGCACGAGAATTGTCCAGTTCCTGAAGATGAACAGCAGTTGTTGGTCTGGTGGTCGATGCCTCCACCGGATCATTCCTCTTCTTGAGTCACCTTTTGAAATCGAACGTTTCCAGGTAAACGAACCTGGCCAGCACTGGAAAATTTGTTCGGCCGGGCACTGTATGCTGCTGCGAAAAACAAGCCAAGTCCAAACCCAAATGGAAGGCCAGTGGCCAATCGCAAAAATGCAGTGGATTCCCTGTCGGTAAGCAGTTGGGTGAATCCGTCCAATGCCAATGGAACAACGCAAATGATTCCAATTGCGATGAAAACCAAAGTCCTTCGATTTGATGCATAAATCGGCTTCAAGTTTTCATCCGGAAGAATCGACAAAAACGTATCGCGTATCGTCCATCGGTTAACCCCTCTTCGCGAATAGACGAAACCCCCTAATGCAAGTCCCGCAAAAATACCCACATCCCGGACACATACTGGCATTTGATTTCCATTGACCGACCATGAACGCTCATGTTTGTTGTGACAGTTCAAGTCTCCAAACGCATAGATTGCTGCACTGTATACATTCAAATCAGTCCACGTGAAATTTTGATCGTTTTCCTTGTGGAAATCGAACATGTTTGCCCTCCCGGATAGACCACTAATTGTATCTGATTCGACAAGAGCGGGAGCAAGGAAAAACGAGACCACAAAAAAGAGGCTGATTCCTCCAATCCAGAGACCCACCTTCTGGTCTCTGGTTCTGGACTCCAAACCGTTGCGTTCCATGTTTTGGCGAATAAATTGAGTGATTTAATCATTGACATCATCGACGGGTTCTTTTCATCGAGCCACATCACTGGAACATGGCGGAGTCATCTACTGAGCCGGTTGGCTTGTGGCTAGGCCTTCAAGCAGGTGCATTTCTTGGCCTCTATTTCGGATTCAGTCTTGCCCTTGTTTCAGCATTGACAAATCCAGACGAATTGATGCGAATCGTCTACCTTATCACTGCTTTTCCTTTGGCCGGTGGCATCCTCTTAGGCCCATTCTTGGCGAAAAGAGAACGCCCCGTCGAATCTGGTATTCCTCCTATCCAACGAACGATGGAAGCTCTGGATGGAATGGACGAAGGTCAGGGAAAATGGAGAGCACTCAGTCATGTTCGTAGTGATGGAAGAACCGTTCGAATCGATCTTCATGATTCAAGTAGGGTTGAAGAGATCATGGAGCGAACAACCAAACTTACTGATGAATTTCCAGTCCGCTACATGGTCGGTCGAGGTGTTGCTGCGAGCCGACAACCCGAGTTAAGAGCAAAAGTTCTCTCCATATTGGACCAGAACTTTCCAAAAACAAGGCAGTCAAGATACACCTCTGCCATTGAAATTTCTCCTGAGTTGCCTGAACGTTTGCGCAATCAGAGGAAACGAATCAATGTCCTTCTGGCGATTTTTCTACCGATTGCAACCTTCCTCGGATGGTTGGAAATGAGATGAACCAGACGACGATTCACTTATGCATAGTGACTCTGAGTGGTTACCATGCGGGAAGTCACGTTTTTTTGGCGAGCTGACCGCTTGGATGCTGTTGGAATTGGTCCAATTCTGAAAGTTGCTCGAAGAATTGAGTTTTTATCTTACATCAAACGGGTTCCGAAGGACATCCAATGCCTGTTCAAATTTCATTTGCATGATGGAAAAACAATTGATGATTTACGAAACTTCGAGTCTCTTCAACTCCTTGAGGTTGTGCAGGAAGCCGAACAAAGTGATGAAGGACACTTGATTATTTGTAGAGTCATTCATCCACTTCCTACGCTCAATGCTCGCACCAATGGTACATACACCGTTGCGGGATCAAAACTTGATGAGAGTGGCTTGACCTATATTCTCCAGGGCTCGTCGATGAAATTGCGACTTCTTTCAGGCGTTTTACGCCTTATGGCAAAACCTGATCGTACGAGTGCAAGGACTCTCAAACTGACGCCTCAAAACCATGAATCTGTTTTGACAGAGAAGCAATTAAAACTTGCAAAATTTGCATACGATAGAGGCTACTATGACCTTCCGAAGCGAATCAAAATAACCGAACTTGCTGAACAACTCGGCTTGGCAAGAGCAACAATATCTGAACATCTGACCAAAATTGAAGGAATTCTCATGGATGATATGTTTTCTTCAATGACAGATGTTCGACTAACTGTAGAACAAGCACGGTTGATTGTTGAAACGATGGAGGCAGATATGGAACAAACAAAAGAGTATCAAGTTGAGTCCTTTGCTGGCCTCATCCATCGAATAAAGCAAAACATGGCTGATGAACCCTTGCAGGACTTGGAAAACGAGCCTATGCTTGATGTGAGTCAGCAACCTCCTGAAGAGATTCTGAAACGCATTCAAGATGATATTTCTTGATTCGCTCATGTTTTTATGAGTCAATGTCCTGACGATTGTATGGAGGACATGAAGGAACTTCTTGACAGGATTTCCAATTCGGGAATCGAGGTTCCTCAACCTGTCCGAAAAGCCATGTATGACCTACATCTCAATCAATTCACAACATACGATTTTGGGGGATTCTATCATGACCGCCCAGTTGTTTTTATGGAGACAGATAACGGAGGAGTGAAGACAATTTCTGCACCTCATATGATCGTTACATTACTTCATCACCTTGAACTCAAGGAAGGGCAAGAAGTGCTAGTTGTTGGATCAAAAGGAGGATACATTGCTGCACTTATCGCAACCATACTCGGAGAGAATGGAAAAGTTATGCTCATCGACCCATCCGAAGAAATCGTTCGTCATACTGCAAACGCCCTTGCAGGATGGCCGACTGTCGACCTACGACATGTTGAATCGATCGAGGTCTCTCCCATCGAATTGCCCGGTCAACTCAGTCGAATCTTAATCACTGGTAGCGTTCAAGAAGTACCACAATGGATGCAGCAACGAATCACTGAAGGTGGGTTTGTTCTCGCTCCCATTGGTGATAAAAATCATCAAGAGTTAATGAAAATTGAACGCCAATTCGGTGACTTACACCCAACTTCATTGGGTCCAGTCTCATTTGGACCAGTCGATATCATTGAGAGCGAACCAAAGCCATTGACTGCGCTTGAAATTGCTGATTTGATTGAAACTCTCATCGAAACATGTCATGAAATGGAGTACTGCGAAGCTGAAGAACTCCAACGCCTAGGTGCAATTGCCGATGAATTAAGAGGTATGCAAGATGCTGAAGAGTATGAACTTGAAACATTCATCACTGCAAACATGCAGCACTTTGTTCAATTATGGCCAATGATCCAGTTGATGTTCGCTCCAACCCTTGCGCGCCCGGGTGATGTCGACCAAGATGATGAGATGGGTTTCTACTTTGATGAATTCAAACCATGAGGTGTTCCAATGGCTGCTAGTATACAATCCGCCATTGCGAAGTTAAAACACAAGGATGTGCGGCAGCGACGTCGTGCTGTTCGTGTTTTGTTTGATTCTGACGCTCATGAAAGTGTTGAGGCTTTTTCTCCATTTCTCGATGATGATGACGTTTGGTTTCGTAACAAGGCAATCGAAGCATATCGGCGTTGGGCCCCAAAACATGCCCCCCATTTACTCGAAGATTTAGCAAAAAAAGGTCAACTCGATGGTCAAAGATGTGTCGCAATGGTCTTCGATTCGATCGCAGATACAAGCTACTCAGCAGTCCTTGCTCGCTTGTTATTGGACAGTTCGGACCCAGTTGTGGTTCGTCGTGCCGTAAAGCAACTTCTCTCGACAGAACAAGCGACATCAACCGAACTTCAAAGATTCAAATCCTCAGGTGACCATGTTATTCGAAGTGCAGCAGCTTCAGTCAATCCTCAAATCTCTGACCTACTGGGATGCCTGAAAGATCCTCATCCAGACGTTCGCCGCCAAGCAGCATCATCACTCTTGATTATGGATTTGAATTTTGATGCAAACAAAACTCTCCAAGACGCTCTTGAAAATGATGAGGCTCTCTGGAAACTCGCAGTACCGATTGCACTTGAATATTCACGACCCTATCTTGTTGATTTGGTGGAAGCGAAAAGCAATACTCAGCGAAGATTCATTGTTCAAGCTCTCAAAGAAGCTGTTCATGAAGCTGATGATCCTCGCCTCCAAACGTTGCTCGATGCCGGTTGTACCTCGGTGGTTGCTCGATGGTTGGTTGGCCGGAACGATTCAAAAAGCGATTCCTTACGAAATGACCTGTTGTTTGATGAACGGGTCGATAGTATCGATAAATCAAGATTACTCGAACGATTATTGCATCGAAATGAGGAACCTGAAATACGAGAAATCGCAGAAAAATTGTTGAACGAATCAACCGATGAAGTTGTCCTGAGTGCAGCACAGAACCTATACACTGCATAGAACAACGATGCACCATGGAAAGTTCAGGTGTCGTGTTCAAAGTTGATGCTACCGATGGTGCGGACCAACGATTGGATGTTGTAATCGAAGTAAGTGGTCCCTTTACTTCACCATCACTCAAACTCTCATTTCCACGGTGGGTTCCCGGTTCGTATTTTCTTCGAGAACCGATACAACACGTGTCACATTTGAAAGCAGTCGATGAGAGAGGGTACGCACTCAATGTAACACGGAAGGATGTTGACTCAATTGTCATCAAAGGCATCAAAACAGTAGAAAAAGTGTGTATTTCTTACAAACTGCTATGCGTGGATAATACAGTACGCTCGAATCACTTGGATGAGACACATCTTCACCTCATGCCTCCATTTACATGGTTCCTCCCAACGGATGGAATCGATTCAAAGCGAATGAATATGCAGCATCGAATTCAATTTCTCTTGCCATCAACCTGGAATGTTTCCACTCAAATGAACCTTGAAAGCCGTGAGAAAAAGGAGGCTTCTCAGCTTCATACGTTTTTGGTTGACCATCGGGATGCATTGCTCGATGGAATAGCAGAATGCAATGCAAACAGAATTCACAAGTTTACAGTTGACGGACGAGATCATTCCTTGCATTATTGGGATTCTGGTGGTCACGTTCCGAATGAGGTCATGCTCACTCGATTTCTTCAGGATATGAAAAACATCATTGCGGAACATCACGCTCTTTTCGGGCAATTAAATGAACCATATCACACGATTCTCCATCTTACAGACGGTGGAAGAGGTGGACTTGAGCATACGAACTCACAAACTTCAATGGTTCCACGAACATCGCTTCAACCTGG
>JAYXXD010000019.1:0-22811 GCA_036019775.1 Thermoplasmatota archaeon | reverse complement strand
GGCCTGCGGGAGGACCAGATGGTGGACCACTCGGGGGGCCTGAAGAGGGACCGGATGGAGGGCCTGCGGGAGGGCCAGATGGTGGACCGCTCGGGGGGCCTGAAGAGGGACCGGATGGAGGGCCTGCGGGAGGACCAGATGGTGGACCGCTCGGGGGGCCCGATGAAGGACCTGCAGGAGGGCCCGAGGGTGGACCGGAAGGAGGGCCACTCGGAGGGCCAGATGGTGGACCGGAAGGAGGGCCTGAAGGTGGACCTGAGGGAGGTCCTGAGGGAGCATCATTCGAAGAATCAGAAGGTGGAGCACTCGGAAGAGGGGGTGGGGCCGGCCCGGTTTCAACAATCGGCTCTTGGGCTGGAGGAGTGGGCTCGACAATTGCTTCCTCTGGTGGTGAAGATGAAACGAGTGGTGTTAATGTGAGCAAGTCAACAGGAGGTTGTTCGTTAACAACCGGAGTGGAAAGAAGTGGATCTGCAACTGGGGTTGAGAGCAACGAGTCCGTTCCTGTTTCATCGACTGATTCTGATTTTTTCTCTTCCCAGGGAGGGGTCCGTGGACCATCCTCTTCAACTGTATCAAAGGTACCAGCACTAATCTTCGTTGACCCGCCTTCAGCATTTTCTCCAAAGAACGAGGACATTTGGACTTGACTTGCATCGATGAGTTCTCGTTCTTGCACGTTACCAAAGTCTCCGAGGTTCGCATCAAAAGCCCCAGAAAAAAGACTTGTTCCAACCGCATTTCCTAGTTGCCTTCCTTTTGCTTGTTGGAATTCAAAATCTGCTTCGTACGGACCAAGGGACAACGTTTGGCCTTGCCCCTCCAATGAAAACGTCCATTCACCGTCACTAAGTTTGAATGCAAATGAAAACGAACGAGTAAGCCCTGGTCCAATCGATGAGATTCCTGAGGTTGGTTCAACTTTGGTTCCAAGACTCGTTGTTATCTCTGCCTGTATTCCTCCAACCGGAATCGCTGATTCGTTCGTTAAATCCAGCGTTACCTCGACGATATCCTCGTCATCATCGTCGATTTCCATCCGAACAGTTTGCAAGATGACTGAAAGCGAACCGGCAGTTGCAGTATGTTCTCCACTCATCGTCTCACCTGCCTACCGTAAACCGTTCATCACTTTAAGTTCAAGCGCGTATCACTTGGAAGAGACCAATCTACTGCAGCAACTGTATGATTGCTACGATCGATCGATGTGCGATATTCAGCTGTTTTCGAACGAGCCCGGAGGACATCTCGCAGTCCGAACAGCCAGCCTAATACTGGAATGAGATAACGAAGTTTGTGGAAAGCCCTTGGACCAAAATGATGCAATTCAAGAAGTGTGCCGTTATCATGAACAATGGCAATACGAAATGCTCGTTGTCCTAGCGATCGTCCATATGCTCGACCGGTGTATTTCCAGTACAGCCACAACGAAGCAAAGAAAATCACCCATGTCATCAGAAAAGAAGACGCATAAGTTACATCTTCAACAAGATAGTTCCAACTAATGAGAATTTCAAGGAACGTAAATCGAGTCAAAACGTGGAGCAAGAGCGACATAGCGATGACATCAATTGCAAATGCTGCTATCCGGCGCCAAACTGGTGCAATCAGCATGCCTTCAGGTGCACTTGATAGGACCTGTTGTGCAAGGGTCCCGCCTTGATAGACCGTAACAGGGCTCTCCGCCATGTGACACCCAGATGTTGTTCGTTGTTGAACCTGCGTGTTAGCTATTGACCAAATGCCAAGCAAAAAGACCACGCTCTTCAGCCCAATCCAGCCATGACCGCCAAGTTGGATCATAACGCAGAGTCTGTGGGTCTCCGACGACAACAAGACCACGTTTTGCTCTGGTAATGGCCACATTAAGTCGGCGTTGATCGCTCAAGAAACCAACAATGCCTTCCGGATTTGATCGTACTGCCGAGAAGATGATGACGTCTTTCTCTCGACCTTGATACCCATCGACAGTATTGATTTCAAGACTTTCGAATCGTCCGCCTTGTTCCCGCCCCTTGTTGCTATCAAAAATGTCCGAAAGAGCCCGTACTTGTCCACTGTATGGCGTGATGATACCGATATCGGCTGGATTGACATCTCCAGGTTGAAGCAAGCCCTCCACCAAGTCGTAAATTCGAGCTGCTTCGATGGGATTGCTCCGGCTTCCGCCTTCTTGTTCTTCGTCCTCCACACCAGCGATTGGAATGAATGCGAATGGATGGTCCCAATCTGGCCAGAGAATTCCTGCAGGAGATGGTCGCTCAGCTGCAGTACAGCCATCATGCAACTGATCATCGTAAAATCGGGCACTGGGAAACTCTCTCAAGACGGGATGCATCCTGTATTGTACATCCAGAAGGTGCGTCTGGATCCCTACATCGATCAATCGCTCAAACAACGATCGATTGAGACCTTCTCTTTCTGCCCTTTTCGAGATGACTGTTGGAGGCAATTGCTTATGATCCCCAACGAGAATCAATTGACGACAGCCTTTGGAAATTGGAATTAATGCACTCGGCTCTACGGCCTGAGTTGCTTCATCCATCAATACAATTGGAAAGCGACGGCCATCAAGAATACGATGTCCGGAGCCAATGTTTGTTGAACATACAACTTCGGCATTGTCAAGAACGGATGCAATCATTTCCTTCTCAAGACGACGTATCTCCTTCTTGTTGTTCTGGATATCTCGATGGGCTAACCCTTTTTCTCGTCCCTTGAGTTTCGGCAGGGCTCTATTGACTTCATCCATTTCGTCACGAACGATGGCAATTTCATCTTGCTTCGGATGATCTTCCAATTGAGCATCCAGAGTCGCCATTCGTAACGTCTCACGAACTTTTACGGGACGCCCAATTCGTACAGCGCGAACCCCCAATTCCAACAATCCCTCCAACAGATTATCCACCGCAACGTTGGATTCAGCGGTTGCAAGAATCGGCCCCCGTCCTTCTTTCGCAAGTTGGGTAAGCGTTGCTACTGCTGTATGTGTTTTTCCAGTACCGGGCGGACCTTGAATGATGGTGACTCGGCGCGCCATAGCAGCTTGCTTCGCATTGATTTGAGATGTATTCAATTCGACTTGAACTGGTTTGGCTTGTACAAATTTTCCTGAAATCTTTGGTGGCATTGAAGCATTGTCTTCTGGATTATGCACTTGGCCAAGCAAAACATCTCGGAGGATTGTTCCACGATCTCCTTCGATTGAATGGAACATTTCAAGCGCTTCTTGCATTCGATCATGAGCGACTCTGTTCGCACCCCGGTCAAGACGCCATGTTCCTTTTCTCAAATCCTTTGGCCGTTGAGATACGACCACTCGTAGTCGTGTTGGGCCGCGTTCGAGAACGATTCCTTCAATCGTTTTCTCGCCGATAGGTTTTGAGCGACTGATGACGACGATATCACCGTGGGTAAATCGGTGTTGACCGAGATGTTGCCGCTCTGGATGCTCAAAGACAAGAATATCCTCTCCGTACAATTTGCCATTTGTCCGACCTCGTAATCCTAGAAGTGCGAGACCAGAAGCTTGCAGACGGTGATGTGACCACGACGACCAGCGTTCTTGGATGATCGAAGTTTCCTCTTCCAACTCCATTTCAAGAAGTGTACTGAAGTGATGAAAGTGATCTTGTCCTCGACGCCAAATACCACCGTCCTCTCCTTCCGGTTCGACGTGTGATGGAGGCGATGAACTGTCCATACGTCGGACTTTGCCCCGCTCGCCCATGTCTTCTCCACCTACTGCCATCATTTCAGACTATGGCGAATGAAGCATTCGTCGCTCGCGAGATGGTGATGCTTAAACCACAAGTGCCTACCGAGAAAATAGGCGAGACAATGTTTTGGAAGCGCAAAAAGAATGCGGAAGAGGATGGAAATCCTTGCCCGTTTTGCGGTGCTAAAAACGAAGTTCATGCCACAACATGTGTCCAGTGCTACTACGACTTAACCAAGCCTGCTCGAGACCAGCACCTCGAGGTAGCCTCCGATGTACAGAACGATCTTCTTTCAACCCTTATGGATGATGATGTTACAGAGGAAGATGAATTTGCAGTCGAAGCAGTGTTGGATCTTGAAGATGTGACAATCGAAGTTGAGCAGTACAACGATCCATTGGAAAGTGAAGGTTTTTCGTTCCTTGATAGTGAAGGCCCAACGCTCTCAGAGACTGTTGAGTTTGAGAAACAGGATGATGTTGAATTAACGACAGCGGATGCACCAGTTCTCGAAGACAGATTTGAAGTTCCTGATTCAAACCCACTCGATGAAGTGGCAGAACCTGTTCATACTGGACAAGGACAATTAATTCAATCGGATGAGGATGAAGATGACGTTGATTTCACCGGTTCCGTGGGCCCATCTCCTCATTCTGTCCCAGACTTACCAGTGGGCGATGAAGAGATTCCATTAGCTCCTGGAGAATTGACAACTCCTGACATACCTGAAGACTTTGATGAAGAAGAGGTAAGCGTTCCCGATTTGCCAACGGATAGTGATGATCACGTCCCTGAATTACCTATGGACGATGCCGTTCCCGATTTACCTGAGGATGAGGTTGTTGAGTCTGCTCCTGAACAACCAGAACCAGAAGATGTTATCTCACCTGAAGTTGGAGTTAACACACGAATTTGGCCATGGCCTGCTGGAGAACCGATGGACCCTCGAGAAGTTCATCGAATTGTTGTTGAATCGCTTGGATTGGTTCGAGCAGGACGAATCGCTGAAGCCGAACACAACATCGACACGCTCGGCCCACAATTGGGTGATGATGTCTCCTTGCTCTATCACATTGGCCTCATTCTACAACAAGCCGGTCGAGCAGAACATCTGAATTGGATGCTTGAAATGGCGCGCCGTGTACATCCAAATGATGAGAATGTAATGAATGCCATTTCACATTTGTCTGCATGAGGGAGAGAAATGCCGCCAACACCGAATCTCCCCGATTTATCAGGGGGTTATTCGCTGCGCCCGGTCTCGAAGGCCATTCTTCCGATGGTCATCGAAGCTTACATCGAAGATCCTGAATCTGCGAGAGCAGCTTTACCTTGGCTGAAAAACGATGAAGACATCACTCGCCAATTGGCCGATATGCTGCACGACCTTGAGCATCTTTCCAATGCAGACCGTGTTCATTTTTGGTCAATTCATGATGAAGAGAACACCTTCATTGGCCTGATTGGTCTTGGAGATGAGATGCAACTGGTTCATTCGAATTACAATCTCGGCTATTGGGTCCGGAAGGGTTTCCGAAACCGTCGTATTGCATCGAATGCAGTTGATACTGTTCTCAATTGGCTTGATTCAAGAGGTTCAGCTCTTCGAGTCGAGATCACAGTTCATCCGCGTAATGAAGCTGGCCTGGTGACTGCTGAACGGATTTGTCAGAGATGGAACGGCCAGATGATTGATGAATTCATTGGAATTGAATTGAATGATAAGACGGTCCCACACAAAATCCATGTTATCGATTTACCAAGGATGTGAGGGTTTTGCCTCGGACTTGGTTGACAATCGATACTGACGATGTTCGACACGTCCCTTCTAACCAAGGACACCCGACCCGTTCGAATCCAAACCCAAGCTTACCACAATTGTCTGAACAATTTAAATCAGGGATGAAGGGTTTTACATCGTGGATGAGGACACACGATTATCCCCTCACATTGTTCGTTATTGCAGATCAGTGCGAATCCGAAGAATTTGTGCAATTGATGTCAACACTTTGTACTGAATTCGGAAACCGAATCCAAATCGGTTGCCATGGTTTGCATCACCGTAGTTGGTCTGCATGGCCAAAAGATGTGGAGGCATTCTCACGCGACTTGTCCAAATCAGTATCAATTTTGGAACATCATTTTCCTCAGCATTTCAAACCGTGGTTTCGAGCTCCTGCTGGTTACATTGCTTCTTGGATGATTCCTGTATTGGTCGAGCACGGCTTTGTTGTTGATTCCTCAATCAATCCCTCTTGGCTCGTTTCAAAGAAATACGGTAAAGGAGAATCATGGAAAACGGTTCAATCAACCGTAAAGGAAAGTAAAATCGTTGAAAGACAATGGAAAACTCGTTTCTCCTTACCGACGTGCGGTCCTGCTCAACACATCATGGGCTTACGATGGAATGCAAAAAGGGCTTGGAGCCGATTGGAAAAACCACTCTCAATCAAAGAGATTGATTTCGTCGAGAATCCAAAAATTGAACTGGATACAATCTATTGGCATATTCTGGATCATGCTCGAAAGGATGGTACGTGGATTCCGCCAATCAGAGGCTTGTGATGTCTGTTCGATCAACAGATACCTCAAACGAAGCCATCGCTTCTGCATATACAGATGCCTCTAATTTGCCTTCTCGAACTAAGGATGAGAGTGCTGCTAGGGCAACGGCTTCGCCATCAATTTCGAAGAACCGGCGAAGGGCGGGGCGAGTATCTGAGCGACCAAAACCATCGGTACCAAGTACAGTGTATGGGGCATTCACCCACTCGCGAATCATTTCAGGAACAGCAGCAACATTGTCCGATACGGCAATAATTGGTGAGGAATCATCACCAAATTGTTGTTCAATCCAAGAAGATTTCATTGGCTCACTTGGATGCAAACGATTCCATCTCGATACCTCCATTCCTTCCCGGCGAAGTTCACCATAGGAAGTGGCCGACCAGATTTCAGAACGTACACCAAACGTTTCCAATTTCTCAACCGCATCCAGAACTTGAAGCATAATCGGGCCTGAACCTATGAGTCGAACCACAGGGCCATCTCCTTCTGGAGCTTTTCGAAGTTTATACAACCCTTTCAGTATACCTTCTTCGCAATCTTTAGGTTTGGCTGGCATTGGATAGTTTTCGTTGTAGACGGCAAGATAGTAGATTACATCACTGTCTTGTTCACACATCTCAACGATTCCTTGCTTAATGATTGTTGAAAGTTCGAATGCGAATGCTGGATCGTATGCTCGAACCGCTGGATTTGAGTGTGCCATCAACAACGAATGACCATCTTGATGTTGCAATCCTTCTCCGTTAAGCGTCGTTCGACCAGAAGTGGCTCCGATAAGGAATCCTCGTGCCCGGGAATCAGCAGCAGACCAAATCAAATCCGCAACACGTTGGAATCCAAACATCGAGTAAAAGATGTAGAATGGGATGGTTGGTGAACCCTGCGTAGCATAGGATGTTGCTGCAGCGATGAATGATGAAAGTGCTCCTGCCTCGTTGATGCCTTCCTCGAGAATTTGCCCTTTTGCAGATTCTTTGTACTTCATCAAGACCTTGTGATCAACCGGCTTGTACAGTTGGCCCTCTGGATGATAGATTCCAAATTCGGAAAACAGTGGGTCCATACCGAACGTTCTGGCCTCATCCGGAATAAGTGGAACAACGCGCTCACCAAAATCCTTCGTTTTCATCAAACCACGCATCAATCGAACAAATGCCATCGTCGTCGAAACTTGTGACGTTCCTTTCGTTCCATCATCAAATTCAGCATAGACTGTGTCTTCCGGCAGTGTGAGGTTTATCTCAGGAACACGCCGTTCCGGCATTGGACCTTTCATTGCAGCACGTCGCTTCTTCGCATAAGCAACAACATCAGGAACGTCCTTTGGATGAATGAATGGAAGTTTTTCCAAATCCTCATCGGAAAAATCGAGACCCATCGCATCTCGAATCAAACGCAAATCTTTCTCATCGGCCTTCTTTCTCTGGTGGGTTGTGTTCCGACCTGCAAAAGCAGGACCAAGCCCATATCCCTTGATGGTGCGGGCAAGGATGACGGTTGGTTGACCCTTGTGTGCGCATGCTGCTGCATATGCAGCGTGAATTTTGAGGAAATCATGGCCACCAAGATCTTCAGTTAACGCTTCAAGTTCTTCATCAGAGTAGTCAGCGACCAGAGCCGTCAGTTCCTCGCCTGCAAACAATTCTTTGCGAATGATTGCCCCTTCAGCAGTGAATAGGCGTTGCTCATCCCCATCAACAAGGTCAGCGAGACGCTTTGCGAGCATTCCGCTCGTATCTTTAGCAAACAATTCATCCCATGATGAGCCCCAAAGGACTTTGATAACATTCCAGCCAGCTCCTCGAAATCGGCCTTCCAATTCTTGAACGATCTTCGAATTACCCCGAACCGGTCCATCCAGCCTTTGCAGGTTGCAGTTCATGACCATGACGATGTTATCCAATCCTTCACGTGCTGCGAGCGCCAATTCTGAAAGTGACTCTGGTTCATCAGACTCGCCGTCTCCCATCGTGTACCACACGCGTGAGAGCGTAGTATCGGCCAAACCACGATGGTGGAGATAACGATTGAATCGTGCTTGATGGATAGCCGTCATTGCTCCAAGCCCCATTGAAACACTCGGATATTCCCAGAAATCAGGCATCAATCTTGGATGTGGGTACGAGGAGAGTCCATCGCCTCCAACCTCTTGACGAAAATTGTGAATGTTCTCATCGCTTAAGCGACCTTCAAGCCAAGCTCGAGCGTAAATTCCAGGGGAGGCGTGGCCTTGCCAATAGACATGGTCGCCCCAACCATCTCCATCCTTTCCTCGATAGAAATGGTTCAATCCGACCTCCCAAAGATGAGATGCAGAAGCATAGGTCGAAATATGTCCGCCTATCCCATCGACGTATTTGTTGGCACGAGTAACCATCATCATCGCATTCCAGCGATTGATGGTGTGGAGTCGCTTCTCCATTTCCAAATCACCAGGATAAGATCCTTGCATTTCTGGAGCTATTGTATTGAGATATGGAGTCGTGGTCGTATCGATATCAATGCCTGCTTCAGCACCTGCTGCGATGGCACTGTGAAGCAATCTCTCTGCGCGTTGAGCACCTTGCTGTTCGATGACTTCCTTGACTGAAAGTTCCCATTCATGAGTCTGAACAGGGTCTTCATCAGGTAAAGAGTTGTGAGCGCCGGAACGTCGCACCATGGTCCCTCCGTTACAACCCTCGAGTAGGCATGACTTGAACCCCTCGCTAGCATCAGACGGCCCGATAGACCTTCCATTCGCCGCCACCATTGAGGAAAGGAGCGGTTCCTGAAGCCATCTTTTCATAGCCCAAAGGGACATCTACATCAACTTCTGGAGCAATCACAAGATAAGCAACGTTCGATAAATCCCCTCGATTTTCCATCACCAAACCCTCCAACTCAACCTCCCAGTTGCTGTCTGGCGCTCGCCAATGACCTGTAATGTTGCGGTCACCCTCTGCATTGAGCTCAAGTCTGAATGTATACAACCAATGCATGGCAAGGGCTTCATCATCGATGTAGAGGAAATCCTCTCCATCCTCTATATCATTTGAAAACGATTCTGCAGCTTCGTCCGTCCACATTGTTTGCCCATGCATACCAGCCAACATTGAGAGCGGTAGAACAAGAAGGAGAGCGAACATAAGTGGTTTGCCTACGGCCAAAGGTTTGTCCCCTATGCTTCTGCTCAGCAACAACAAGAATGGGAAAACGAGTGCTGTAAGATAACGCCCATTGTTCCCCATTAAGATCATGTTCTGCCACAATGGAAGATTCCAACGTTCTGCCTCATAGACCCAAAGTGAGGCAATCCACATCGACATGAGAAGCGTTCCTGAGGCAATGAAAACGAGAAGAAAGACCGACGTATTGTCGTTGGATTGCTTCAATTGAACAACCATATTTGAGAAGAAAGGCCAACAACACATTCCAACCAAAAGATACAGACCAAATCCATCAAAGAACGCTACAACAAGAGAAAACGTCCACTGAACTGGATGTGTGCGAATCGATGTGAGCGATCCACCCGTTGTGAATGATGCAGCAATCATCGCTACCAACACAAGCGGAATGGAAACTGAGAGCGCCATCATTGGATTCCGAGAATAGGTTCGAAATTGAGGCACAAGCCGATCCAAAGCAATCCAAGCAAGCAAAAGAACAACGAGAATCCAACCGATCATTGCGGATAAGCCCTTAACAAGAACAAGCAAATGGATGCTGGCAACCGCCAACAAGAGCCATTGGATAAGCTTCCAGCCTCGAAGCTTGAACAGATACAACGAAGCGAGAATGACGCCCGCTACAGCGAGAGCAACGGTCGATTCAGGATAGAGACGACCAGTAGCGAAGATGAACGATGGATGAAGCGAGATGAGGGCAGCGAGATGTGGCTTTCCTTTGGTCGCCCCAAGAACAAGCCCAATAAGCACAAGCATCGGTAAGAAAGCAGCAAACGGAAGCAGCCATGAGGGATAGAGTTCGAGGATTTGCCACCAGCCACGCTCCAACATTTGGACATCGTTTGGATTGCTTGCCGAGGGATCCTCAGGACGTACATCTCCCCACTCGAGATTTGGTGTTCCGTCTTCGTTGGATTCAATCGCAGCAAGGTGAAGATGCGTATCAAGACCATAATCACTGGATGCAATGGACGACAAATGGAGAAGCAGACCGAACACAAGCAGGCCCCACCACATCCGATGATGGTTGGTTTCCCCCTCGCTCATGGCCACAAAGCCAGAGGGTTGGGTTCAACTCTTTCGGATGTCTGGAGGTATCATGAGCGGAATCTTGGACGGAATCAACATTCTCGACCTTTCTCGAATCCTGGCTGGCCCATACACAGCACAAATGCTCTCAGATTTGGGAGCAAATGTGACCAAAATCGAAGCTCCTTGGGGTGATGATACGCGTGGCTGGGGGCCTCCATTTGCAACGGACTTTGACGGTGAGCGCGTAGCAGCATATTTCCTATGCTGCAATCGAGGAAAGACCATTCTTCAAATGAACTTGAAAGAAGAAAAAGAACGTTTGATGGAATTGATCGAGTGGGCTGATGTCGTTGTTGAGAATTTCAAACCAGGGACGCTTGAACGTCTTATTGGTGCCCTTCCTCAAGATACCATCATCTGTTCCATCTCTGGATACGGTGCTACTGGGCCTCGGCGTGATGAACCCGGTTACGACCTTGCTCTTCAAGCGAGAAGTGGAATCATGAGCATCACCGGCGAAGCCGAGGGTGGCCCGGTCAAAGTTGGAGTCGCATGGATTGACATCATCACAGGTTTATATGCAGGAAATGCCATCCTCGCAGCCCTTTTCGATAAAGAGCGAACTGGAACGATTCGACACATTGATGTCAGTTTGTGGGATTGTGCAATTGCTTCTCTTGCCAATCAAGCTCAGAACGTTCTCGCCAGTGGTGTCGACCCGCAACGAATGGGTTCAGCACACCCAAATCTGGTTCCTTATCGAGCGTTTGAAGCCAAAGACGGTTGGTTTGTTGTCGCCATAGGTTCGGATGCTCAATGGTCGAAATTCTGTGCAGTTTCGGGCATACCTAATATGGAAGAATGGAGTTCAAATGAAGGTCGAATCGAAAACCGCAAAGAAATCGAGTCGCAGATTCAAAAATGGGTCGAACAATACACTCGGACCGAATTGGAACACATGCTTCAAGGCATACCTTGTGCACCAATCAATACCGTTTCTGAAGCACTCGCAGATATCCAAAGTGTTGCCAGGGGTGCTCTTCTCGACGAGAAGGGCGTTGCAACACTCGCAAGTCCTCTAAGATTCATGCAATCTCAATGAGATTCACCAATCGGGCCGCTTCAACAACATCCCCGTCTTCCCACCAATCAACAGCGATGAACGTCGGCCTTTTTCCATGGTCTTGAATGCACTCTTCCGCTCGCTCAACCATGAAATCAACATCATTGGCTTCTGCCGAACGTGTCGGATCCGAAAGCCCAGCTTGGTTCTTCAGCCAATTGTTCATGTGATAGACGGGTTGTGAGTCATCACCTCGTAAGGGTTTGCAATCCATTGATGATGTACTCTCATCAGCATAATTTGTTGTCCATCCAAACGTCAAGAAATCATGAAAGTAGGGGTGTGAAGTATCTCCTGATTGTTCCCAAAAAACAACCAATCGCTTGTCCATGTTGATGAGTTCAATCAGCGTGGGCCACTCGGTATTCATTTCATGAACGTACATCATATCGCTTAAGCCAACATCATCAAGTAAGGCCTTGAGATGGTCGGCTTCGACATGATTTTCAATAAGGAGTGTCACAATATCTCTCTCTTCGGATTGCATCTCAGATTCAAGTTTGCCCAACCATGCCCATGGGTCAACATTACCGTAGGTGCATGGACTAAAGCCTCGGCTTGAATCACCATGACAGAAACGAACATTGGTTGCACTCTGATCAGCATCGGTCAAATAATGGGTGTCGAGCATGAAGGCCCGCATTCCTGCATTCCATTGTGCTTGGAACCCAGTCCGGTGATTGCTTGCAGGATAGAAAATGTTGTCTTCATGTGTGGAAAATGCATTGTGCGTTTCAGGGAAGGTCACCGTATCGTACGGTCTGTGGCAAAGAATCACCATTCCATTGCAGGGTATCGTTTCCATAAATTCACAGCTTCCATCATCTTCAGTTGCAGTCTCATCGTAATTGATTGCAGTCGGATCTGTGCATCCAAAGATTGGTTCAGCGTAAACGCATGAGCCATCATCTTGTTCAGCACTTTGATTGTAGTTCTCTGCAGATTCATCGGTGCATCCTTGAACAAGTTCAACCATAATCTCGTTTTCAATCGCCTCCCCGTTATCGAAATACGTACAACCAGGAAACAGAAACAAACCGACCACGATGAGCGCAGTCAAGGTTCGCATGATGGACAACAATCCTCGATACAACTTGAAAACTCCGATTCATGCGTATTCTTTCACCATGTATCGACAGAACAGGGAATGGCTAATGTAGCAAAGACGAGTCATTCGCATCATGGAACCCTCAGAAGTGGACTCGCCTCTGAGCGTTCTTCTTGTTCACGTTTGGTACTGGCCTCACCTTGGAGGAGGGAATCAACACGTTGAACACATCGCTCGACAGTTGGTTGCACGGGGACATAAAGCCACCGTTTGGTGTGCAGACATTCCTGAACATGAGGAGAAACGTTTCATTCGAGACGGTGTTGAAGTGATTCGGCTACCGCCCAAGCGAATTCTAGGAGGCATTGATCCAGTCGTTTCCGTTCAACAACTTGAGATGAACTTCGATATTGTTCACCTTCACGACACGTTGCCTGTATTGATCCGACGCTCGATTAAACGTGCTCGAAAAGAAAAGATCCCAGTGGTCACAACATTCCATAACGATTACATCAAAACGAGTCTTTCTGGGAAAATACTCAAACGAATTCGCTGGGCACTGCAAGGTCGAAGGACGCTTCATTCATCCAATGCTCGTATCGCACTCACTCCTTACTATGCGAATCATCTGAAAAACAGAGGTGTTTACAAATCGATCGATGTATTACCCAATGGCTTCGAACCTGTTGCTGAAGATGCTGCACGTCCCGCTTCGCTACCTGTTAGTTTCGAAGAACATTCGCTTTTCGTCTTTGTTGGACGACTCAGTGAACAGAAAGGGCTCGATGTTTTGATGGATGCATGGGACATGCTTTGTCACCAAGGTGAGCCGAATGCTTGCCTCGCCATCGCTGGAAGCGGAGAGTTGGATGCATGGCTGGACAAGCGAATTGCTTCATCGAAGTATCCCGATTCGATTGCGAAACTGGGTCGCGTAGATGATGCTGAAAAGCGGTGGTTGTTTGAGCAAGCCAAAGGCGTTTTGATTCCATCTCGATTCGAGGGGTTGCCAACAGTATTGCTGGAAGCAATGCATGCTGGAGCACCAACGGTGATGGCTGATGTCAATGACTTGGGTCGTTTGGTAACCGAACCAAATGCAGGATTATCGGTCGCTCCAGGAGATGCACAAGACCTTCTCAAAGCCATCAAAACCTTACTTCAAGCCGATGATGATCAAATTAAACAGTGGTCAGAAAACGGACACGAAGCCTCCAAACCCTATCTTTGGTCAAATGTGGTCGACGATTTGCTTGAAGTGTACAAGCGGGTGAGAACATGAACAAACCTCGACTCGTGATTCTGCATCGAAACATGGGCTTGCTCGGTGGAGCACAACGCGATCTTATCGTTGCCTTACCGGAGCATGCAAAACGATGGTCGATCACTATTGCAACGCTCAATGCACCTCAGCTTCTTCTCGAACGATGTAAACAACTCGATATTGAGGTTATCACGCCTGGGGTCCCATGGCAGCTACCAACAGGGCCTATTGCTGAAGTCACGGCTCGTGCTGGCAGGTCTGCGCTCAAGGCTTGGCGAAGGTTGCGAAGCAAACTGCAACCAGCCCTCGATGCTGCTGATGCGTGTTATATCGTCCTGAGCACAGGTGGAATGGAAGTTCTCGATATCATCCCAAACAATTGCCCATTGTATGTCTACATTCATGAGCGAGACAAAGGCATCTACGATGATGTCCTTCAACGCGATATGGATGGTCAATTACGCTATCCTTTGTTTGTCAAAAATCTAGCCCTCACCTATCTGCGACGTTGGGATCAACGTTGGCACAAGCGACTCTGGAGACGGCCTCGAACGGCTGTTTCAGCCAACACTCCGACCAGTTCACGCTTGCTTGCTTCCTCACATGGATGGCCTACAAGCAAAGAATGGATTGCTGGGGACGTCAAGTTTCGAGATGAACTGCAACGTCCTAGCGAAGTCGGTGTTTTATGGCCAGCAATCGACCCTAGTGCATGGCCATCTGAAGAGACGGAACATGAACGTGATGTTTGGGAATCTTTCCCACACAAACCAACTGGCTCCTATCTGCTCACTATCGGACGAGCAGGGTTCATGAAAGGGAGCAAGGAAGCAATTCAAGTTGCAGCAGCAGCATCACTTCCACTCGTTCATGTCGGAGGTGGTGAAACCGAAGAAATGAAACATCAAGCAAAAAAATTCGGTGCAGAATTAATTGTAATGCCGCGTATTGACGATATGGAAATCGTTGCACTAATGCGAAATGCACACGCATTAATCGCAACCGCTCGAACAGAAGGCTTCGGTCTCACTCCAATGGAAGCTGCCATGGTTGGAACACCTGCTTTGGTTGTCAATGATTGTGGGTTTACGCATACGGTAACAGATGAATTCAATGGAAGGCGCCTCCCTTGGCCGGATACAGAAGCGGGCCTCGAGCAATGGGTCAAAGCTGTTGAACAGGCAGGAGTCGAATCAAATCGAATAGCATGGTCAAAAGCAGGGCGTGAACGAATTCTTGAACGTTTTACTGCCGATCATCAAGCCGAAGGTCTTGCTCGCAGTCTTGCAGTTATGGGTGTTAATGTTGAAACAACGGATTTGGAAATGCTTCCCGGTCTTGACCCAGCCTGACCTTAGAATGAGAACAGTGATGTTTGTCCACCTTCCCGTATCAGATTTGCCTTACGCAGCTTCGTCAAGGCTTCATCGATGCGTCGTTGGCTGAATTCTCTCTCTTCTTGAAGGAACTGAATCAGCCCCTTAACATCAACTTGACCAGGCTTAAGGGCTTCATCTGCTACTGAATTGATGGGATGATTCAAGAAAATCTCACGTATCTCATCCAATCGTTCTGGAACTTCCTTACCTTTCTCTTCGCAAATCGCTTCAATGGTTCCGAGGGCTTTGATGAGTTTGATTCCAGTTTTCGGACCAATTCCTTTCAATCCTGGGTGGAAATCGGTACCAATCATAATAGCTAAATCGACCAATTGCTCTCGTGATAGATCATGCTCTGCCAACATCTCTGCAAGAATAATTTTCTGAGCACGAACGGTTCGCCCGTGTCGCTTACTTCCATCGCTCATAAGGTTTCGAACAAGAACGGGACTTCCGTACAGAAGTGCGTCCCAGTCCTGTGTAGCAACGACATCAAGTTGTCCTTTAACGGCCATTACAGCAGCCTGACCTTCGCCCTCTGCGGCAGCATCGACCCAACGGACACCAAGTAAATCGAGCATCTGCTTTGTGTCTTCGACCATTTCTGGACTGTAATGGACAATGCGTTGTGCCATCTTTTGAGCGGTCTGGTAATCCCCATCTTCCAGTGCTTGCTTGTGTGCTGCCTCTGCTTCAAG
The DNA here is from genome assembly GCA_036019775.1 of Thermoplasmatota archaeon. Classification (GTDB taxonomy): domain Archaea; phylum Thermoplasmatota; class Poseidoniia; order Poseidoniales; family Poseidoniaceae; genus MGIIa-L2. The sequence goes on along the minus strand of JAYXXD010000019.1, from coordinate 6,813 downwards.
ACGACGCTCTCGTCGTGCAGCGATTTCATCGGCCTTCAATTCAGGAGCAGGCCCATCAAAGATGAAAACAGGTTGGATGCCAAGGGATAGCATCGTCGTTGTCCGAGTTAACATACCCATCAAATGGGCTACAACACGTCCTTTCGAATCACGAAGTGGTCCTCCATCACCAGTCGGAGAACGATCTCTAATCGTTGTCAGGAACTGAAATGCAGTCAAGAAAGCATCGATTCCAACACGCTTGCCTTTAAGCTCTGCAAGATTGATGTCTTCAGCATTGGCCAGGTCTCGAAGATTACAGCCCATATCCAACGGTTAAGGGCGAGAGTATGTCATGGTTCGCATGCGGTGTCGTGAAGAACATGTACCGTTAGGGAAGCGTATGGGCGACTGTATCGTTTCACTGCGCGGATGGCATCCAGCACTCGCGCAAGCTGAGATTTCTGCTCTGTTCCCAAACGGTGAGGTGAAGCAACTCTCTTCACCGCGACTTGCTCGCCTCAAATGTTCAGAGAATGCTTCCGAACTTTTGGTTTCTGCAGGTATTGAAGCCGTTTTCAAGAATGGAGTCAATTTCGATTGGTCTGATGAAGAAACGTTGCTGCATCAAGTAAAGCAGCACCTTGAGAATTTTTCACCTGGTCAAGCATCTTGTGCTGTTCACGCTTGGAAGCATGGCAAGGGAATCAAAGGATGTTCACGTACCGTCATCGCGGGAAAGGTTGGTGGCATCCTGAGTCGAATGGGAGGCTCAATCGATCTTGAAAATCCTGAATCAACATTTGGTCTGCTCCTCGATGGCTTTTCGCAAACCGTGACCTTCGGTTGGTTGTTAAATCATGGACCGAAAGCCGATTCAAGCATTGAACGTCGAGCAAGTCAACGACCTTTCTTCAAACCGGTGAGTTTGGAGCCACGCCTTGCTCGGCTTGCTGTGAATCTCGCCTGTGGGCCACTTGCAGACAGTGCATGTCTCGATCCTATGACAGGAACAGGTGGGTTCACCATTGAAGCCATCTTGAGTGGACGAGATGCGATTGGAATGGACCTTGATGAAGGGATGATTCAGGGTGCGAAGCAAAATCTTGAATGGGTTGGATCTGAATTGAATCCTTTCGTTCAAGGTGATGCAACGAACATCAAGGTAAGCCTTCCGAATGAAAGAGACAACTTCGCAGGTGTGGTTCTCGACCCCCCTTACGGACGTAATTCTCAAGGTTCAATGGACCATCAAGCACTTCTCCAACATACTCTCGCAAGTGCAAGAGAAGTTGTTCATGGCGGACTTACGTTGATTCTTCCAAGCGAACCTCGGCCTGAGTTGTTAACTCGTCCACTTCAGTACAATGAACGACCTGCACTCAAGCACTATACTTGGAAGACAATAGAAGACATGCTCGAGGAAACGGGATGGCAATATCAGAACGCGTGGTACGTTTCTGTCCATCGATCGCTTGGACGAATTATTGTTTACGCAACAATCGTTCCTCAAGATTGAGCAACTCAATCGCATCGGATTCGTTTGGTTGAGGAAAGTCAAGACGATGCGGACAACCCTCATCTAAGATTGCATCATCATTTGAATTCAGAACGATTGGATACTTCCGACATCCTTCTGGACGCACCTCATAGACTGAACAAATACCTTCAGCATGAACATCAGAGCTCGCTGTTAGCAAAAACACACACGCTCGAGTCTTCTCATCGTTAAGCAGCGTCAGAATTCCGTTGTTTTCCCACGTAAAGGACTCAAGGGCCATTCCTGTTCTTCGTGAGAGGCGTTTCGCTTCAGCTTCCGTCAATGGCATGGTCGTTTCGCGGCAACATGCTGAGCATCCCATTGGAACGCATGGAAGTTGCTTAACCATAGGCTTGACGGGGATGGCTTTGCATTTGAATCTCGTTGAAGATTCTTGATTCTGAATGCGTTTAGAGCGGTAATTCCGAAGGTTCAGTACGGTGGGAGAAGCGCTCCACTGAACCATCTTCGCGAATTATGAACTTGTTGAAATTCCACTTGATGGCTTCTTTACCTTCATGATCTGGAACCTTGCACAACTCAGCATACAACGGATGCCGGTTCTCACCGTTGACGTTGATTTTGGCCATCATCGGGAAGGTAACGCCGAACGTAGTTTCGCAGAATGTTGCAATTTCTTCATGCGTTCCTGGTTCTTGCGCACCAAATTGATTGCATGGAAAACCGACCACAACCAGCCCTTCAGACTGCTTTGCTTCATACAAGGCCTGCATGCCCTCATATTGCCTTGTAAAGCCACAAGCACTTGCAACATTAACGATGAGGTAGGTGCTACCACCGAGTTCGCGTAGTGTCGTTTTGTTTCCGTCAATCGTCTCAATTGCAATATCCCTTAGGTCGGTCATGAGTGGAACATCGGGTTTCCATTGATGAAGGTGTGGTTACGACTTTGATACATTTGTTCCAACTATTCCTAACAAAAATTTGCGCTTTCGATTGACGAAAAAGAAAGAATGGGGCAAGCAAATGCTCTTGAGGTACGTTCGTCTGGTAGGGTTATGCACGTACTCATGGAAACATCTGCAGGAAACATCACAATCGAACTCTTTCACGGAAGCGCACCAGATACGGTCGCGAATTTCGTTAAACTCGTGAATGACGGATACTACGACGGACTTCACTTCCATCGAGTCATCGAGGATTTCATGATTCAAGGTGGCTGCCCACACTCCAAGGACCCCATGTCCCGACGAGCAGGGACCGGTGGCCCAGGGTGGAAGATTCCTTGCGAACGTTCTGCCTTGAACCTCAAGCACGACAAGCCTGGTATCCTCTCAATGGCCAATGCTGGACCAAATACTGGAGGTTCGCAGTTTTTTTTGACCACGGTTGCAACTCCATGGCTGAACGGAAACCATGCTGTTTTTGGACAAGTGTCCGAAGGCATGGATGTTGTTCAAGCGATTGAACGTTGCCAAAAGTTACCTGGTGACCGCCCAGCACAACCTCAGCAAATCGTCCGCTGCTCCGTTGTAGAGTGAAGAGAATGACCATTCTCGCCATTCATGGTGGGGCTGGAGGCGATGGTGAATGGCGAGGTTTGACCTCACTCGATCCTGAACGAATTCGTTGTATGCACCACGTTCTCAAATCGATTGGACAGGCACTTGAATCCGGTTCAATCGACGCATTGGAAGCGGTGACACAGGCCGTAGAATTGATGGAAGACGAACCGTTGTTCAATGCAGGAATCGGCTCCGTTTTGGATCAAGATGGAACCGTCACAATGGATGCTTCAATCATGAATGGCAAAGATGGCGCTGCAGGATCTGTTGTCAACGTAAGACGCATTCGTCATCCAGTTCGCGCTGCAAACTGCATTCTCAAGCAAGGTTGGCCAGTGATGCTAAACAGTGAGGCAGCTGATGAATTTGCAATAAAGCAAGGTGTTGAGAAGGTCAAGCCGTCGTGGCTTATCACCGAGCTTCGCCAGAAACAATGGAACCTTTGGAAAGAGCAAAGCGCCCGTCCTGGAGCAACCGATGAAGATGATTCCGTCCTTGATCATGATATGGAAGGAATGGGAACTGTCGGAGCTGTTGCTCTCGATATGGATGGAAACTTGGCTGCAGCAACCTCGACCGGAGGCATGACGGGAAAGCCGAAAGGCAGGATTGGAGATACGCCCATTATCGGTGCTGGAACATGGGCTGATCCTCACATCGCAATTTCATGCACAGGTGTTGGCGAAGCATTCATTCGAACGTGCGCTGCTCATCGACTCGCTTCAAAATTTGAAACTGGATTCGGCCTTGATGAGGCGTGCCAGGACGTTCTCAATGCAGTTGAGCCAATCGGAGGTCGTGGTGGCGTCATCGCTGTCACAAAGGGCGGTGATGTTGCAACTCCATTCCAGACTATGCTCATGTATCGAGGCGTTTGGAAGGATGGAGAAATCACGGTTGGTATCGGTCCAAACGATGTTGATTTGGATTCGATGGATTGATAATCAATCGAGGAAACGGTTGTAACATGGGAAACGACCGAACCTTGTCCAAGGCTCGTAAAATCGCTCAGCGTCTCGCAGGCCAAATCGAGAAGTTAAGCGATGCACTCGAAGACCTTGAATTGGAATTCGCCATGTTGATGAAAACCATCGACAAGATGGAAGCAAAACAAGGACAATCACGAGGCACTCAAATTGATGTCACTGTCAAAGTTGACGAGGAAGACGATGATGACTTTGATGTTACCAATACCTCAGCACCTACTGTAAAAGGGCGACGTAAATTCTGATTATTCTGTTGCCTCAAGAGCACCGGATTTTCGTGCATCGATAAACGAGCGCACGCATAGGAACGTGTAGATTGATCCGGTCAAGAAGAGCATCAACATTGAGGTTGTTGCATAATTGAGACCATCCGACATGACCATGAAAAATCGAGTCCCTCCTAGTGCTGCAAGCAAGCCGAAGGTTACGGCAACGTGCATCCATAATTTCCTGCTTACACCTGGTGTTTTTGCCATTTCACCTGAAACCAACAAAGGCAGTCCAAACAAGGCTGGAGCAAAAGATGATACTGATTGTGCTTCGGATACAGCGGTCACAATCAACCCCCAGAGTGTTAGAACGATACCGTAAGCAGTTGTAAGATTTGGTAAGAAATTCGATTGTTCTTCCATGTATGGTCCATGTGAAGGAGGTTTATCAGTTCAATTCTTTCACTAAACCACTCTTTGGATTGATTTAATAACTGCCGCCTTTGGTTATTAACTATGGCAAAACACAACGTTGGGGACCGCCGCATCGTCTCAGTAAGCATTCCAGAAGATGTTGCACAAGAACTTGATCGCTGGACAGGCGGAGGGAAGAACAAAGGCCGCAGTGCATGGATTGTTCAAGCCATACGAAACCGTCTTGACGTCAAAGGAACATATCATCAATCGAGTCGAGAAGCAAAAGCACGTGCTCCACAATCGGATGTCGAATATCGGATTGAGACCGACACCATGGGTGAGATGAACGTTCCTGGTGACAAATACTACGGATGCCAGACGGCGCGCTCATTGGTCAATTTTGACATCGGTGACGATGTCATGCCACGGCCACTAATTCGAGCCTTTGGCATTCTCAAGCTTGCCGCAGCGAGCACAAACCGAGATCTTGGTGTTCTCGATTCAAAAGTCGCGGATTGGATTGTTGATGCTGGTGAAGAAGTTATGCATGGCGATTTAGATGAACACTTTCCTCTTCGAATTTGGCAAACTGGTTCAGGGACGCAAACGAACATGAATACCAACGAAGTCATCGCTAATCGAGCCATCGAAATGGCAGGAGGAGTTCTTGGGAGTAAATCGCCCGTCCATCCAAATGATCACGTCAACAAAGGCCAATCGTCCAACGATACGTTTCCAACAGCGATGCACATCGCAGCGGCTGAAGAAATCGAGCATCGTCTCCTCAAATCCGTGCGAAGTTTGAAGGAAAAACTACGCAGTAAACAAAAGGAATTCAATGACATTGTCAAAATTGGACGTACGCATTTGATGGATGCAACGCCCTTAACGCTTGGGCAAGAATTCAGTGGTTACGTCCATATGCTCGAGGCAGATCTTCGCCGTATTGAATTCGCTCAGAAGGATTTGTTCGAACTTGCACTTGGAGGAACTGCCGTTGGAACTGGATTGAATTCTCATCCAGAGTTCGCAGTATTGGTTGCTCAAGAAATTGCAAGGCGAACTGAACTCCCATTTGTTAGTGCCGAGAATAAATTCGCTCAATTGGCTGCTCATGATGCAGTCGTTGCTGCAAGTGGGGCATTGAACACCCTCGCTGCAAGTTTGATGAAGATTGCAAATGATATGCGTTGGCTTGGTTCTGGTCCACGTTGTGGAATTGGCGAGTTGTCCCTTCCAGCCAACGAACCCGGAAGCAGTATCATGCCTGGAAAGGTCAATCCAACTCAATCCGAAGCACTTACGATGGTGTGCTGCCAAGTGATGGGCAATCATACGGCAATAACCATTGGAGGCAGTCAAGGTAACTTTGAATTAAATGTCTTCAAACCTATGATGATCTACAATCTCTTGCACAGCATTCGATTGCTCAGCGATGCTTGCATTGCTTTTGGAGAGCGATGCATCGATGGACTGGAAGCAAACGAAGAAAACATTCAGAAGCATCTTGACAACTCGCTCATGCTCGTAACTGCTTTGAACAACCATATCGGATACGACAAAGCGGCCAAGATTGCAAAGAATGCACACGAGAATGGGCTAACGCTACGAGAGAGTGCCGTTGGTCTTGGTCTGTTAACCAATGAACAATTCGATGCATGGGTCCGTCCAGAAGAGATGATTGGTCCAAAGTGATCAAGGCTTGAATTCCTCACCACAGGCAGGGCACCTCGCTCGGCCTTTGTAGGCAACAGGTACACGCATCGACGCATCGCATGCAGGACATTGGACCAAACGCTTCTCTTCCACAGATGTTTCATCCTCATTTTCGCCAAAATATTGCCATGGTCGGGCAATAATCACGTGACTTCCAACATACGTCCAGAAGCAGATTTTCAGCAAGCCCCAGAAGAAAAAGAATACATTTTCAAAGGTATCATCGGATGAGGATCCAAAACTCATCGCTGCAAGAAAAATGAGGCTGATAAGGCCAATGACAAAAATGCCGGCGGCTGAAATCGCTGAACCAAACATAATCATGTATCCAATTGATTGCTGATCCTGGGCCTTTTCGTTCTCTTTGTATTCAAGGTATTCTTCCGATGAAAGTAAATTGTTGGTTAGGCTAAGTTTTGGCCCATCTACTGCCCCCAGTC
>JAYXXD010000018.1:0-23497 GCA_036019775.1 Thermoplasmatota archaeon | reverse complement strand
AGAATCAAATCCGAACTTTGGAGTCTACAATATCAGCTTTACTTCGCCGATAGAGTCAAGTCCAGGTGGTATGGTGTTTTATGTCGAAGCAGTCAACCTACCAAATGGATCGACGTTTACCAATCCTGGTTACAATACCATGCGACTTGTCCTTGATGGAAACTCCCCAATTGTTCTCGGTGTTACTCCATTCAATGGACAAGAGCGACACGTTGGACCACCATCACCCGGAGGACAAGCAGTTTCTATTAACATTCAAGACGGCGTTGACCCACCTAACCAAGTTACTCTCCATTATTGGGTTGGATGCAAATCAACAGTTGCAATTGGATGTCACGACTTTAATTTCGATGGATTGCCTCAAGAAGATGAGTATGAGCAGAAAACGTTGTCATCACCTGAGACGAAAGCGGGTGGCCTGAATATATTCAATGGCCTTATCGATGATTCGATGCTTCTACACGGCCAAGTTGTTTCTTTATACGTTTCAGGGAAGGACGGACAAGATAATCAAGTTGCGATGGGGGGCGGTCCAGTATGTCCACCAACGCCACAGGTATGTGGATATGCTCCAGGACAAGTCATGCCAAATTGGGATGCAGACGCATCCACGTATCGAATTCGCCAAGAATTCGCACCAGTCGTTGATTTAACAAATTCCAGTATTATTGGTCACGAAGACCAACAACCACTCCACCCGGGAATTATGTATACTGCTCAAGTAGTTCTCTCTGATCGAAATGGTTGGCAAGACATACAATTTGCACAATTTGCTCTTGGAGAAGACGTCGATGATGATGAAACGTCCATTTTCATTCAGCTTGAAGAAGATGAGAATGGAATGCCGAAAGCCAAACTCGAATCTGGTGGAGAATACATCGCTGTGTCCAATCTCTATTCTGATGTTTCAACGTTTGGTGATGATGAGAATCAACTGTTGATTCGTGCACGATTCCAACTCACGTGGTCTTTCCCTGAAATTTTTGATACGGATGGTGCAGAACACTTTATTCCAATCTTGAAGGTGACCGACAAGCCATGCAATGAAGGTGAAGTCGCACCTTGTTTCTCTCAAACGAGTGGCCTTGGATCGAATGCCTGGAGTCTGGACAACGACTTCAGATTCTATACTGAGCCAGGCCACATAAAAGCAGTTGAATTACGAGACGGCACGAATCATTACAATGACGAAGGTGAAGAATCATTGATTGGTAGTGGTCAAGCATTACGAGTGACTGGCCGTGTCTTGTTCAGTGAGGATGAAACACCTGCGCCTGCTGGTGCATTTGATGTTGTGTTTGGAGATTTTGACTACCTCTGGAGAACCTCTCCAAGAGATAATGGAGAATTCAGCCTTGATCTTCTGGTTCCAACGGTGAAATCAGGTAAACTTGACCTACGTTTGAAACTTGATGATCTTCCTGGTCTTGCTCAAGATGAAACAAATCTTTCGCCAAGAGTTCGATTCTCTGTTGATAGTTCCAACCCTTCAATTAAAGCGGTAATGCTCAATGAAGTTCCGGCTGGATCTCCACTCTCAATTGGCGATGCAAACTCGTTGCAAATTATGCTCGAAACAGTCGACGATAACGGGTTCGATTTGGATAATCCTGCAGTTTTGCACTACAGAATTCGTGCAGGCGAGGCTGAAATTTCTCGAGGGGCAACTGCTTTACCAGAAACTCTTCCGTTCGGGGACCAGTTCTTTTGGACAGGTTCAATCGATTTGACAGATATGGGTGCAACAACACTTCTACCATCTTATTCTGTTGATATCTGGGTCTCTGGCTCTGATGCAACTGGGAACCCATTTGAAACACAGAACAACAACATGGACGAGCCATTTGCTACGTGGCCACTAGCACTGCTTGGACCGAGTATTTCTTTTGATCATGAAGAGACCGATATCAGTTGGAGTAATCCAAGCCCAACGCTTGGTGAAACTTCAGAGCTCAAGATTAGTGTAGCGAACGTTGGCGGAAAGGGCGATGTTCAATTCGTTCTCCAACGTTTGATCGAGGGGGGAAACTGGAACGAAGAATCGAACATCTCGATGCCGATTTCTGCTGGGTTGACTGCTTCCGCATCAATTCCTGTCGTTGCTTCGGTTGAACCAGGACAGTCACAGACTTATCGACTCCTCGTACTTGTGGATGGAGTTGAAATGGATCGATACAACGTCGATCCTCTCATTGTAAAGGAAGAAACGATTCGTGATGGTGATGCGCTTGCTCAACAGGCAGGTGACAGTCAATTTGCCATCTTCATGTACATCGTTACTGTAGTTTCGCTATCAGCTTTCCTTTGGATGTTGGTCATGTACCGGAAAATGAAATATGGTGATGATGATCTTGAGGCCGACCAAACTGACGTAGTTGCTGAGGAAATGCAAGCAAAATCGGTTCCTGAATTGAAACCCCAACCACCGATTCCGGCACCCGGCCAAATTCCAATGCCAATGCCACAACCAGCCCCGGCAGTGCAACCTGCTCAGCCCGAACCACGAGGCATTGCACCTCTTCCTCCTACAGGATTACCTGAAGGATGGAGTCAAGATCAGTGGAACCATTTTGGTTGGAAGTACATCGAAGGGTTCTCTAAGAAATAGTAGGAGTTGGCAACTTGTCAGCAACGGATTCGATGGTGCTATTACAGGAACGAATGGTCAATCTCATTGGTCAATTGACCATGCCAGTTTCCGAGGTTGCATTGGTTTTGCAACATCACATTCAAGGTCTCTTAGGTTCACTTAATGAATATGCATCGAAAACTGGGGCAGTCATCAATGAACGAGTTGCCAAACCATGGCCCATTGAAGAATCTGATGGAATTGAAAAAGAGATTGTCGCTTTTGATCTAGAAAAGGTACTCAAAATCGTTGATCAGGATCGTATGGATATCCTTTCGACCCTCATTCGAGTGACGCTTGTTGAAACTGAAATGGATCTCCTTGAAGGGATCCTTGCATTACGCGCCTGGGAACAACTCGTCCGTCAGCAGTTGTCGGATGCCTCAGGTCCTGGTCAACTGTTTTCTCCACTCGAACTGCCAGAAGAGTGGTAAATTAGTGAGATTTTAGAAGCGTCAGGTTGTGGAGTAGATATGCGCAATCGTCAATTGTTGGGCGTCCTATTATCTTGCCTGATGATTACAATTCCTATCGCAGGGTGTACTTCGGATATTGAGAACATACTCGGTGAATCATGGGGCGTCCCAGGTGGACTCGCACTTGCTTGTTTGCGAGATGATGCGTACAGAGAAATGGTGATTGAAATCGATCATGCGCCGGGCTACAATCCTGAATCATCTACAGTAAGCCTCCTAAAGCAACGACTTGGTCAAGTGTGCGATAAACCAGATGGTATTCGAATCGAATTGAATGAGATTGAGTTTGCAGAATCATCAACATGGACAGCAGAAAAGGTCAGAGAAGTTGGTCATGAAACGATGGATGCTGCTCCACAAACATCTGTTCTTCGATGGCACGTTATCATGCCACAAGGAAAATATTCGGATGAGAGTGTCTTGGGCGTTGCCGTTGATGCATCAACAATTGCTTTGTTTCCAGATTCGATAAACGATGCAACCTCTATCTTCAATCCGCGTATAAGTGCTGAAGACATTGAAAATAGCGTCATGGTTCATGAATTTGGACATCTACTAGGTCTTGTGAATCTCGTATATACCTCACCTGCTAATCACGAAGATTCCGAACATCCTGGTCATTCAAACAACGAGGATTCTGTCATGTATTGGGCTATCGAGTCCTTGACGGTCGATGCATGGTTGAACGGTGATTTGCCGACCGAATTTGATCAAGACGATCTCGATGATTTGGAAGGAATGAAGACTGGAGAACTTGAGACTTCTGACCAATTATGGCGGCCCTAACCTTTTCGTGCTTGGGATACAATAACTGTCGCATCCCTCCAAGCATCGTAGATTGACCATAACCAGAGAGGGATGTAAAGAACGATGGTGAGTGCTAATGGAATTTGTAACAACGTCCAATCGAAGGCACGTCTGTGCTTTCGATTGAAATGTTGGCCAAGAAACAAACCGGGAATTGCAGCTAGAAGAGCAGCAAAGATTGGTCGAAAAGCCCCCCACATGCCAACGCCGAGAAAAATTTCCCTCCAAATTTCTGATAGTAGGCGCAATGGTTTCAACTCGGATTGACCTGTTGTAGCCATACGCCTCGAGGTGTGGTTGCCCTTTTGGTTTGTCAATCTGTTGCCAGTTTGTCAGCAAAATCAAGAACATTCGATGCTAGGCCAGCTCATGCCAAGAATTCTTTTGACGGGATTTGGCCCCTTTGGTTCTCATGAAGTGAACCCAACAGAAGATATTGTCAAGACCTTTCCTACCTTGATTCCAATTAAGAATCCCTTTGGAAGAGGTTCGAGTGAAGTTTTGATTGAAAAACGAATTTTATCTGTTGATGAATCTGGTTCCCGTTGGACTGCGAACGAACTCAACAAAAGAGAATGGGATGCTATATTGCATTTGGGTCTTTGCGGTGAATGCACATCACCTCGTATTGAACTTCTTGCACAGGATCGACTCAATATGCGTATTGCTGACAATTCAGGACGACGAGTACAGGATGGTATTTTGTCTGGAACTGGTCATCTACAAACTCCCGTACCGGTTAAAAAATGGAAGATTTCGACATGGGATTGCGATGTTGAACTGTCTCAAGATGCAGGACAATTCATTTGCAATGAAACTTATTTTAGAACACATGAAGCCCTCAATAAGCATAAATTTGCCATTCCTTGTCTGTTTCTGCACCTGCCTCCAAGCGAATTTCAGTCAAAGAGGGATGCTGCGAAACTTGTACGAAAAATCCTTGCTCACATGCTTTACAAACCCCAAATCCAAGTTTCTGCAGGGGTTATTCATGACGAGCGAGGATTCCTTGCGATGAAACGATCGGAAAATCAACCAAGTCCGGGAAAATGGGAATTTCCTGGAGGAACAATCGAGTTGGATGAATCACCAGAAGATGCGCTTCTAAGGGAGTTCCGTGAGGAGTTATCGATTGATGTTTCAATAATCAAAAAAGCTGGAGTTTGGCAACACACATATCCATTTTTCCATGTGGAAATTCACGTTTTTCTTGTCGAGTCATCCGAATTGGAAAGCATTCAAATGTCCGTGCACAGTGAAAAGAAGTGGATTTCATCGTCAAAAGATTTCGATCTTGACTGGCTCGAAGCAGACATACCAATTGTCGAAGATCTTCTCAACAAGTTCTATTGATGCCAGGTTGATGCTTCCCCTGAATCATCCATAGCTCCATCATCATGCAGTTGCCTTGGAACGGTTTGCCGTCCTCGATGCCATGTCGATGCTTCGATCCAATCGGCTAATCCTAATCCTTCTAATTTGATTTCAAAGCAACCACCGAGCGGTGCATCATCAAACACGAATGCGATCTTTCCAGCAAATGCAGCGAGACGTGAAATTTCAAATTGAGTTTGATTTTCAACCAAATTTCTACCCATGGCATCCATTGCAGTGTCCAAAATTGCTTGTGTCCGTAATCGTTCAAGAAAAATTTCGAAGGAAAGATGTTTGCAAATAATTTCTTTGTGACGGGAACTAGGGAACTTCTCGTTTTGAAAATCGTCAAGAGTAGCATCAGGGAAAAGTGATTGTATGGCGACTGCAACATTTTCGGGGTCATCGCCCGGGCGCAATTCGGTTCGTAGCGTGACCTCAATGCCTTCATCACGTCCGTTGTAAACCAACGGTTTCAGGTCCATGTGCTCAACAAAAGGAAATGGCTTTTCAACCTGCTTATGGATGTGAAGTATCAAATGAGATTTGCAACAGAGCCAAACAATGCGAGCATCGGGACCTTGGTTGGCAACGGTTCTTCCAGTTCTTAATGAAGAACCATACATATACGCATGCATTGAATCTTTACTCCACCAAACTCTACCTGCTCACGAGCACATCATTGTTGTACTTGACGGGGGTTCAAACGATGCAACTAAGGACATTATTCAGGAGATTCAAAAGAAACGTGATTCTGATAAACATCCTGAACTTTTTCTCTACGACAATCCTGGAAGATTTGTTCCTCACGCACGTAACCTTGCACTTGATAAACTTCCAACGAGCGTCACCCATATTCTTGAATTCAATGGACATATTGAGGTAGGGAAGAATCACCTCATTAATTTGAAATCAACATGGAGCCGATTGGAGTCCGAGCATCCTCAACTCGCAGCACTGGGGTGTCGCGTTGTTGGCTTCGAGTCAGGAAGAGGAAAGATCGAATCCATAATCGATACAAGTTTAGCTAGCCCCCTGGGTGGGGGCACCGGTCAATTTGCAACGTTCAATCAAGAAGGTCCGACAAATATCCCGGCCTTTGCTCTCCATCGGCGCTCCGCAATCGAATCCATAGGTGGCTGGGATGAATCCTTCCTCACGAGTCAGGACAGCGATTTGAGTATGCGTTTGCGAAAGGCTGGTTTCGAATTGTTTCGTACACCTTCTGTTGTGGTAAAAATGCGAAGAAGAACAACGTTCAAGTCCTGGTTTCTGATGTGTCACAGATACGGTTTTTGGAGGACAAAATTATTGCTAAAACATCCTGGTCGTCTTGTTTTAAGAGAACTTTTACCGTTGTTTGGAATTGCAATAACTGCAATCCTATTCTTTCTCTATCCGCAAGCAGCATTTATTCCGGCCCTATGCTATCTGGCAATTCTTTCCATTACTGGACTGATGCACATAAAGAAAGGAATCTTCCATGCTGTCGGTGTTCCATTCAGTCTCCTTCTTTTGCATTCGGGATTTACGCTCGGTCTCCTGGATGGGCTCATAAGGAAAGGACGTCAAGCACGAGATCGTTGATTGAACAATGAAGGCGAATGCATAAGAAGAGTATCGCAGAGTGGATTGTATGGCAACGAGACAAACATCCTCGATTGGTCTCTTTGCCTTACCAATCATCGTGATGGGTACTCTCCACCTCATCATCACACCACTCGGGGAGTTGCTTGCACTTTCATGGCTCTATGCTACGCTTTGGTATCTCATTGGAATCGGTATTGGAGTCTTCTTACTTCGACGTACACGACGTACAAAAGATCATGAATTCCGTCGCTCTGAGATTATGAAGAAAATGAAACATGTTTATGATGCTGAGGCAAAAGGTGTATGGGAAAAAGAAACTCCATTGGAAAATGATGTTCAAATCAATGCAGGAAACCTCAACACCAATGTCGGGTCCTTTGGTCGAGAAAATCCAGAAATCGAATTGGATCCTGATGTAAAATCCGATGTCCAAATGCTTACTGAACAAGGTTTTGTTCAAAAGGCCACGCGTCGAATGAGTGGTGATGGCCCAACAATGGACGAATCGGTTGACTCGACCGTTGGCTCAATCAGGAAGGCAAGTTGGATGGACGGAATAATTGATTCTCTTTTTGGCTTCTTTGGAAAAGACAAAGCTGCTGAACGAGAAGAAAAACGTCTTTCACGGCTTCGAATAAATGCACAACAAGCACCAGTAATTGCTCAGCGACCCATCGCTCCAGTCAACGTTTCAAATTCTTCAGATGAGCCAACGAATGAAGTACTGACCATGACCTCCATGAGTGATGATGGAGGTGTTATCTCTGCTACTTCGAACAAACCAGCACCAGTCCAAATACAACCAAGAGAATCAATAGAGGATTTAGCTATGCTGGGTGGGACAAAGGCCCCTGTCATGGCCGGTGGTTCTCAAGGAAGTTGTCCTTCCTGTGGTGCTGCCAACCCTCCCTCGGAACGCTATTGTCAATCTTGCGGGTCAGCTCTTTCGTTGAAATGATGACGTGAGGTTTTAGTGGAAGGGCTGTTGGGAAAGGCAGGGTGGAACCGTGGCCGATAAACGAGACTATTACGAAGTTCTCGATGTCGAACGTTCGGCGACTGAAAAAGACCTGAAGAATGCTTTCAGAAGACTTGCCCGCAAATATCACCCAGATCGAAGCGAAGAGGCTGATGCTGAAGAACGATTTAAGGAAATTCAGGAGGCATACGCTGTCCTTTCAGATACAGATAAGAGGGCGCATTACGACAGATTTGGTCATGACAGTCCTGCAGGAAATCCATTTGGTGGATTTTCGGGTGGTGGATTCAATATCAATCTCGAAGATCTTCTTGGTGGGGACTTTTTCTCAGGATTTTTTGGAGGTGGACGAGGACGTTCGCGTGAACGAAAAGGCTCAGACATCCTTCTCCGCCATAGCATAGAGATGGCCACAGTGATTACTGGAAGTGAAGAATCAATCGAACTTGATCTCCCAGTAGAGTGTTCGACATGCAATGGCTCGGGGGCGAAAGACGGCCATACCTCCAAATGCACGAATTGTCAAGGGCAAGGACGGGTACGTGTCCGACAACAAATTGGCCCTTTTGTTAATGAAGTAATTCAGGATTGTCGCGATTGTGGTGGAACGGGTTCAGTAATTGAATCACCATGCGATGATTGTTCAGGAAGAGGTCATCGAATCGAAGAGAAGACCATCAAATTCAATGTTCCTGCTGGAGCAGAACATGGCACCCGCCTCCGATTACGTGGACAAGGCCAGCCTGCTGAACGCGGTCAAGGCTCAAATGGAGACCTGCTCATTGAAATCGAAATACTGACACATCCTTGGTTTGAACGAAATGGATCAGATTTGATCATGTCGTTACCAGTCGGTTATCCAGACCTTGTCTTGGGAACGAAGGTTACTATCGATCACATTGATGGTAAACCATTGGACATCATCATTCCTCCTGGTTCATCTGCAGGACATACACTCGAAATAAAGAAACGCGGTCTTCCACACATGAGGCGTAGTGGTCGAGGCGATGTTGTAGTTTTACTCAAACTCCATGTACCTGAAAAAATTTCAAAATCCGACAAAAAGCAATTGCAATCTATGAAAGATAGCCTTAATCCGAGTGATCAATTGCAACGGATTCTCGATGATGCTGCAGAACGAAGGGCCAATGAGTAGTCACTCCTGTTCTGGAAAACGGGTCAACGTTGTTGGAATTCGCATTGCTCGGGGGATTGCATTGACTTGACCATTGAGTTCGATATCCACCTGCATCGCATCCCCTGATAAGTCAACGGTCAAGAACACAGTTGTACCTTTAGCGATTGCATCGATAAAGACCTCTTCCCCTCTGTGTAAGAGACGTGGTTCAACATGATCGACAGAAAGTGCCTGGCCATAAGGGGCATCAAATCTGAAGGCTGCAACCTCCCACGTCTCATCTTCAGTATTCAAACCAACGAGGATTGGCCAATTACCCAACGATTTCGCCAATCGAGCATCGAGATTCCAAACTGCGATGGAGGTTCCATCCGTTGTATAGGATTGTTCAGGATTACCCCAAGAAGCAATTGCTGATTGCCAAGGTAATGTAGCAACAGCCTCCAAAGAGCGCACGAGAGACTTTCTTGTTTGTTCGGGAGATTTTTCTCCATCATCAAGAAGCTTTGAAAGAATTTCAAGTCGTTCTCTCATCGCACCGATTCGAGCAGCATCTCGACGCGTTTTACTCATTGACAAAAAGAGATACAAAGCAGGCAATATCATTCCTAAACCAAGAATCCATCGGACTGTTGAACCCCAAAATTTCGCTTCATCTGACGGTGCAAACCATGGTTCTTCACCGATTTCAGTGGTTACCTTTGTAATCGTAACATCATATTCAAGAGGATTTAGATCATTGCTCCAATTTTGGTTTTCAAGTATTGAGTCATCGGCGTGGTAAAATTTGATCAGATGCTTGCCTGGGCCGACCGTGATGTAAGTTTCCAATTTGTAGGAAAAATCGTCCGGAAGTAATGTGATTTGTTGAACCACTTCCATCGTTTCCTGATCCAGTTCTTGAACATCAACAAGAAGGTCAGGACTCGTTCCTTCTATTTCGATGTGCAATCGATGCTCTGAATCGACCCAACCATCAACTGAAATGAAAAAATTGTCACCAACATCCATTGTAGCAAGGGAGAGTTGTCCCTGAAAATTAGCTGTATTCTCAGCATAAAGAATAGGCCATTCAGTTTCATTAAGGCTTGATGGATAGTATCCAGGTGCATCCATCGATGTGTTTCCATCAGCAGTGGTTCCGAGCGTAACATCAACCCAGTGAACTGCACTTTCGAAGGTTAAAATCGCCATGGTTGTATTCGGATACACATGGATTCGTTCAACGGTGTTCCGTTCCACAACGACTTCCGGCATGTCAATCCAATTCTCACCAATACGTACAGAAAGTCGTGCAGTTATGTCTTCAATAACAGGAGCAATTTTGACAACCCCTGTTGAATCTATTTGAAATGCACTTTTTGACATGGCGTGACCGATTTGGATAAACTGTGTAACATTGTTCTCTACGGTCATGGTCATTTGCGGTACATGGATTGTGCGCTGGAGTGCATAAGCCGAGGAGGGCGCACTCGTTGAAACTTTGACGACAATACGTCCATCTTCTTCAATTTGTAAATATACAGTATCACCGATTAAACTCGGATTGCTCGCAGTCATCGATTCAATTACAGGCGTAAATTGTGATTCCATTGTATCCGTTTGGAAATAAAAATCGAATCGTATGGAATCTGATGCGTGATGAAGTGTGAGCTCAACGATCTCATCCTCAAGAACTTCAAATGCGAAATATTCCGCAGTGCTCAATTCAACCTCGCCAGTATCAAAGCCAATGTTGGTATAGTCTCCTACAACGATTGTCTTCAGGTTTCCTCGATGCATGTCGATGCATTGCTCTGGAGATAAACATCGATGTGATTCGATGAGTTCGACCTCCGTTTGAGGGCTTGGTCGTTGGGTTAAATGAGTCTCATCGGTAGTGACCAAAATCGATGTTGACACGGTCTCGGTGATTGTTGATGTAATCTGGATTTCGACCGTGACCGTCTCTGTTGCATTATAGGTCACAGATGATGAAGAAGTAAGGGTCGTTTCCCCTGCAATAAGTTTGACCTCACATGAGCCACAACCAACATTGACAGAAATAACGGTTCCAATGTCAAGTACAACAAATTTCTGATAAGTTTCACCTGCAGTTAAACCGATCATTTTGACTCGACCATCTACAATAAATTCGTCGGCATTGTTCTCTGCTTGTGTCGTAGGTAAACTCACAATTAGCATTACTGAAACTAGAAAAAAAGGAATGAAAGAAGAACGTTGTACTTCATCCTCCATGGATTGGGCTCGCAGGCCTAGTCTTTCAACACTTTCTTTGCAATTTGGGCCATCCTTGAAAAACAAACTACTTCAGCGTAAATCATGGCAGAAGGACTTGGACGTACAGTTCTCTTCCGTCATCGATACGCACGGGTCTGGGGACTCGGTGATCGTTCATCACCGTCAGTTCGTACACCCGCCTTTATTTCGACAGAAGATGATGAGGATGCCTGCAAGCAACTTGCTGCATTTCATTGTCAACAAACGCGCACGATACCTGCCCAAGTTCGCATATCGACACAACATTGCCTCATCCCCCCAACATTTGATCAAATTGGACCAGAGTTTGCGGCTTCCATAGGCCATGTCCTTCCTCCCTCCCTCGATGAGGCCGATGCCGGTGAATCGGCAGATTCAGGACCTCTCCTTCCTGTTTCTTGGCAAAGATTGCATCATGACCCGTCTCTAATGGATGACGAACTGCAACCGAGCATTGTCATTTTACTCGATTCAGTTCAACTCGCAGCTCAGCCAGGAAAACTCGTGAAAGCGATTCAGACTTTGAAGCACAGATTCCCCGGCGCATTGCTCTGGACTCCCGGTCTTGGCGGCCCAGACAACGCAGCAGTTCTAGCATGGTTTGGAGTTGATTTGTTCGACACAAGTCGTGTGCGACTTGCCCTCAGCACAGGCCATTTACTAACATCGTATGGTCCAAGATTGCCGTTGAAAGGTGAGACGTTGAATATGGATGCAGCACTCAATCACTATGAGCAGGCGCTTCGAACGGTTCAATCAGGAATCGAAACGGGTACATTACGAAGGTTGGCTCAGCAACAGAGCCTCAACAGCCCTCGTTTGGTCGAGCATATGCGTCATTTCGATGCACTCATGCAATCAAAAATGGACGTACTTCGTTCACACCCATCCGGCCTCGAATCGATTGAGTTTATGGCTCAAGAAAGTCATCTTGACGCAGAGGTTTCTGCGTGGGTGGATTTCATGACCAAGAGCTACCAAGCGCCAGAAGGATTGGATAATACTCTCGTTTTGTTACCATGTTCAGAACGAAAACCGTATCGATTATCAAAATCCCATCGCAAATTCATTGAAGCGATTGGAACCAATGGATGCCATGAGGTGATGGTAACATCACCACTCGGCCTTGTTCCTCGAGAATTGGAAGATGTTTGGCCTGCAGGATTCTACGATATCCCTGTAACAGGTAACTGGACGCGTGATGAACTTGAACGAATTGACACTATGGTTCGATCGCTTCTTCAAAGACATAATTATCAATGTGTCATCAATCATTCTGGGATTGATATCAACATTGACGGAATCGAAGTCATCAATACTCGACAAGGCGAATCTTCTGGAGCACGAACTGCTCTGCAACGTTTGAAAGATGCGGTTCTTTACTGCAAAGAGGAATTTGATTTGAAGCGTCGGAAAGGCGAATCATTGAACATGGATCGGTTCAAAAGCATCTCACGCTATCTCTACGGCAAGGATGAATGGCTTGACGGTTGTCGTATCAAAGGCAAACCTCCACGTTGGCGAATCGAGAAGGATGGAAAGCAAATTGCACTATGGATTTTTGATCGAGCCGGTTTCGCTTTCAGCAAGGAATCTATTTCAATTCTTGACAAGCATGAGATTTTACCACGCATCCACCTCAAACCGGAAGTACGATGGAAAGGTGATATCCATCTAGGAATCCTAGAATCCTTCGATGCAGACATTCGTCGGGGCCAAGACGTACTTGTACTGCAAGATAAGCAACCCGTCGGTTTAGCAAGGAGCCTAGCCCCTGGTTGGGAATGGGCAGGAACTCCAGGCAGGCTAGCAAAAATGCATCAGAAGAAATGAACTGATGAAGCGATGTGGTTAAGAAGGGCAAGCAGGTCGCAAGATTGCTCCGAGTGGTCCATATGGCACGAATGTATTCATCCCGAAAAGGAAAAAGCGCTTCATCTAAGCCTTTCAAGACCGAGCCCTCCGAATGGTCAAATACCGATGTCAAGGAGATTGAGTCCTTGGTTGTCAAGTATGCTAAGGAAGGCATGAGCACGTCACAAATTGGCATCGTTTTGCGAGACAAGCATGCTGTTCCTAACGTACGTTTGGTTCTAGGCAAGCGTATTGGTGCAGTCGTTGCTGAGAACGATCTCGGAGGTAGCTATCCTGAAGACTTGATGAATCTCATGCGACAAGCGGTAGCAATTATTGATCATCTTACCACGAACCATCGTGATATCCACAACAAGCGTTCTCTTGAACTAACTGAAGCAAAGATTCGCAGACTTGCGAATTACTACAAATCCGAAGGGCGCCTTGCAGCTGATTGGAAGTACAAGCGCGACCAACTTCGCCTCATTGTTGAGTGATTGGGAGCATTCATTTGTCCCAATGTTAAGGCAGTACTGGGTCCGCCATGAACAACCTACGTACAGCTCCGTTTTTTGCTTCGCTTGATGGCGTTGTGGAAGAAGCAGTTGAGTTCATGCAATCCGACTCACTCATGTTGGTCACAACCGCTGATTTACATTCAATCCTCGCACTTGGATTTTTGGAATCCGCACTTCTCGATCGTGGAATAAGTTACACTCGTAGAATCATAAAACCAAACTCGCATATTCCTCCGGATGAGTCCGAGTTGATTCCTCAACAAGACGGTGTAAATGTTCTATTCGTTGACCCATGGAATAGGGTAGAAAAATCCTCAGACGATGCGTTTCTACTTACATCGATGCCGGTCGAAGTAGAGTTTCATCAATCCTCGAAGAAGCGTCGTGGCCGAATTGATGTTGTTCTCCAATCTTCGGTAATTGCTTCAACTCTTGCCCCAAATGGCCCACGTACCAAACGTTGTCGTCCATATTCTGGTTGTGGACAATGGTTGATGGAGAGCCTAGATACGACCATCGATCCAATCCATACCCTCGTTCGTGATTTCTTACGTGATGAAGGTTCGATTCAAGTTTTACCTTTGCCAGAGGTTGAATCTCCTTCTGTCGAGATGATACCGCTTGCATCTGCTCGACGGCTAAAGAGATTGCAAAAGTTGTGGAATGATATGGATGCTTCTATGAGAGCTCAAGCACTTTCAGAATACAGTCTTCCGCTCTTATCAACCGATGGAATTTCAACAGCACGTCTTGAAGAATTAATTTGGAAGAGAATGCGCATACCAAATGCATCAACAGACCTAGCTTCTATTCTTCATGAATTGACCAATTCATGGCCAACGACTGCAGATGATGCCATCGTTCATGCTGGAAAATTACTGGATCAACTCCTCCGAACAGGGGAATTAACCTCATCGACGGATTGAAACATCAAGAGGTCATGGGATTGCTATGGCGATTGAACGTTTGTTGACGGGAAGTATACGAGAACGTGTTCAAGATTTGATGTCAACGGAGGACCTGATCGTTGAATCATTCAAGGACATTGTCAAAGATGAACTCAAAGCACACATTCGAAATAAAATCGAAGAAGACCCAGACCTTCATGCTGAAATCAAAGAAGCTGTAACGTATTATTTTCAACAAAAAGCCCGCTCAGTGTATGCTGAACTGAAGGCTACTCGAGCAGCAACCCGCCTTGGGCTACGTCTATTGCCGGATGAACTGCAAGGTGAAGTTGGAGAGGCACTCATCGGTCTCTTTGAAAAAGAACTAGGTACCTTATTGGATAAAGCTCTCTGATAAAAATTGTACAGTTCTTGAGAGCAAACGAGCGTTGGTGTTATACGCCGTGTTCAAGAGCGTATGGTGTGAAGAGAATGCGAGGCCGAGCCTTCCTTTTGTTGAGTTGCTTTTTGCTCTCAATTCTTGTTCCGTATTCTCCGTTAACAACAACCGCTCTTGCAGAGGATACGAAAGTATGTTGTAATGCTACAGAAGTCGACCTTTTCCTCATTGGTGATGGTGATTTACGGCTATCGCCGTTTACTGATGTCTTTTCAGAAACATCGTCCTCAACCTCTTTTGAAACGTCGATTACTTCAGCAGAACAAGTCGGAAAGTGGAATCTCGATTCAGCGTGGCCAGGTACAATTCCAGAATCAACGTGGTCAATCGAATTAGCTTATGCCGTTTCCGATGCTGGCGGCGCCAATTTGAACATGTCAGCAACTGTAACCATTGGAGGCTCATCGTTTACCGCATTCCTTGGTGTAGACCAACAATTTGTTGCACAAGGTTCTGGAACGATTACGATTGATGTTCCAGTAGATGAAATCCCTGTGAGTGGTACTTCAGATATTTCTGTAAGTGTCAGTGCAAGGACGGTGGTTTTCAGTGTCCCCTCAGGTGGCCCTAAAGTCGAATTCTTCTGGGGAAGTGAAGATCACCCCTCAGCACTTACAGCTGTGCTACCGCTGGTAGATTTGACGCTTGATGAGCCCGTTGTTGAAGAAGATATAGTCTATTTTGGTGTCCGAATCGAATCACCGTTTGGTATGGAAGCATTGGTTTTTTCAAAATCCATTTCACTTCAAGTCAACGGTGTGACGCAAAACCAAGACCCAACAGAGGTTCTTGACGGTGATGCAATCCTCGTCATTTGGACATGGGACGCAGCTTCGGGAGGCGAAGAAACGGTCAATGTTTCAGTTGCATATGAACTTCAAGACGGTTTGATATTAAACGGTGCAGCGAATTTCGATATCGAAACGTTTGATGGTTCTGGAGATGGAGGTGGTTATTATCCGTTGAATGAGCCCCTGCGTACCAATGGAAAAGGCTCGCCTCTTGACATCTCCATTGCAATGGAACTTGAATCAGAAGGTGGAGGACTTTTGCTTGGTCAAACAACAATTCTGACCATTGAAGGTGAAATGGCGTTCTGGATGCGATGGGGTTTGGATCATTTGGGAGATGAAACGATTCCGCTTTCAACAGTATTGAAGAATTTTGATGGTGGTAATGTAAATGATGAGCAACGGGGAAGTCGTGTCATTGAAAGTGCTGAAATAAGTCAATTTGAAAATTATATGGATTCTTACTATATCACATTCTTCCAATTTGGCCTTGGTCTTGAGTCCGAAGAGTTGATTGGTGATTTATCAGATGCTCAATCGTTCGCAATTACCCTCGATTTGATGGGTGAAGATCGTGTTCGTAATGCACCATTGAAATTACGTATCGATTCACTTACGCCGATTGTAACGGGATCAGGTTATCGTATACTCGACAGTGCATTCATGAAAAACCAACCTTCGCCATTGTGGTCAACCTATGACCTGTTTATTAGCATTGAATCGAGTGCAATGACTTCATTTTCTTCCATTGAGATCTTGCAAACGAACTCGATTGAACTCAATTATCTTCGTTTCCCTTGGGGTGAATCTGCCACAATTTCAGCTTCAGGTCTTACACAATCAGTTGATTTCTCGATTGATTCACAACCGACAACATCCATCATCCATGCTCCAATCGGATTGACTGTCGCAATCACTCTGATTCTTGGTGTTGGCCTTTTCCTTGGTTTCCGAATGGTAGCAAATCGGTCAAAGTATCCTCTTATGATTGAAATGATTCTTGTACCGATTGTGTTCTTATTGCATTTCTTTGCCTTTGAACCGATTTACATCCTGGGATCAAGCGGTGGCATTGTCTTCATATGGTGGGCTACTGCAGTTATTTCACCAAAAACAAGAAACGCAAATGGTTCAGCTTCGAAGCCACAAATTGTTGTTGAAAATTTCCCAACAATCGCTTGTCCACAATGCCAAACCTCGAATCCAGTCACCTCGGATCTACGTCCAATACGGATACAGTGCAGTGGTTGCGATCGAATCATTAAGATTGTAGCGTAATGTCAAAACCCTCTTGAACGGTCACGCCTAGCGCTGTGTATGAGCGAGACAGTTTCTGATTTAGAACTCGATGATGAACACGTTACCATTGGATTAGAAGATACCCTTGTTGAAGGTTGCAAACGATTGGTTAGCATCCCCTCTGGAATTCTTGTCGTTCTCGATGATGAAGACCAGGTCAAAGGTGTCATTGGCCAGCGCCAAATGCTGAAAGCCATTGGAAATGGTGTTGATGTGAATGAGACAACATGCAAGGAAGTTATGGAGATGGATGTTCTGAAAGTATCCCTTTCAGATTCAATTGCAGATGTCATCAAGTCAGTCAACGAGCGAATGCCACAAGCAGTTGTAGCCGTCAATGAATCTGGTGCATTTGAAGGTTATTTCTCTCCAGATGATTACCGTCAAGCTCAATCGATCTTGTCAGCAAATCCAGCACTAAGTTCGCTTTGAATTCCGATGCACTTCCACGTTTCGTGGGTACGCACGAATAGGACGGATTGCGGGCCCATGCACTCATTGACAATATTTTCTGGGGTATAATTGGGCACCCATTGATTCGTCTCTAAATTGGTTATTGAGTTGATGAAGATATGTTCCTTTAGTAAAACATCCAACCGAAGAATTGGTTAATATTACTCTCAGTGAACTACTATGGCGGGTGACCAGCGGCACATCCACGACCCCGAGAAAGCGGCTGAGTTTGCTCACGCCTTGGGACTAATGGTCGGTGGCCACCACCCATTTGTTGGCGATTGGCAGGTCAAAGGGCTCTATGCCTACCGTTACGGCAAATACAAGGGCCAAGCATATTTCGGTACAGGGGGGAGCGAAAGCGATCGCCTCAGAGACACACACAACCCTAGCAAACCAGGGGAATCGAATCAAAAATACCGTCCTTGGAATCGCGATGACCCCAAGATACCAGAAGACATTCGACATAAGCTGATCAGGTGGGAGGACAAGAATTCAATCAGAGTTGTTTCACGTGGAATCACAGAAGATTCTCGAGTTGTCACCCCTCTTAGGACAGGGTGGTACCGAATAGAGCACGCAGATGGGAGTTTGATTGAGCGCGTAAGGGTTCACCGAGATGACCAGAAGACAAGTGCTACGAACGAATTCATTGCGACGGGCGACTTTACAGGAGATGTAACGTGGTACGTTGAAAGCAACACAGTGAAAGTTCCCAAGTTTGACTCCACAGGTACGATTCAGGCGGACGGAAACATCACGTGGGCTCGTGATGGCAACAAAGCCGTTTACGAAGGAAACGCTGGTGACCCTTCAACTGGGGAACAATCCATCCGCAACGATGTCGGAAAAATAGCCCTCAAGAGCGTCCACGGGAAATACCTCAGCGCGCAGCCCGATGGTCGTGCTGAATGGAATCGTCCTACTGCGTGCGCCTGGGAATTTTTCGAATTGGGTGAGCGGGATGGGCGAAAAGTTACGCTCAGAAGTACGCACGGCAAGTACGTTTCAGCGCAACCTGATGGTACTGTACAAATTAATCGGGATCATGCGCCACCCGGCGGCTGGGAGGAGTTTACTGTTGAAACCCGACATGGTCCAACTCCGGGAGATGCACACGACTTTCTTCATTTGAAGTCCGTTCACGGAAAATACCTGAGCGCGCAGGCTGATGGTACGGTACAATGGAACCGGGATTACGCGCCACCTGGTGGCTGGGAAGACATCCAATTTGTACCACAAGGCACACAAAACCAAGATTTAGCACCCAGCAAGCAGGAAGAATCCATTGAAATTTTAGAGGCTGTAACCGGTAAGCCCATTCGTTTCAAACTCAATAGTCCACCAATCCACAACGATGCTTGGGTCGGCATCTACCCGCCAAATGCGATTGACCAGGACCACGGAGCCCAGAACAATCGGTGGAAATGGCTTCGTGACATCGATGCGAGCAATGCGTCGTTCAGTCGTGGAGCAGCGGGCCCTCGGAGTATACGGGTGTTCTCTGACGGGGGATACACGCTTCACGCAAGGAAAGACTTCGTCGTCGAGACGGCGGAAAAACCCCGACGCGGAAGAATAGGATTCCCAGCTTTGTTTTGTATATTCTTGATGCTTCCTGGTTTACCGCTTCTTATTGTGGGGTCCATATCCACAGCCGAAGACAGACTCGCAATGTTAATCCCAGGTGCGGTTTTGATGAGCGTTGGCGGCTTTGCACTGCTTAGTTCGATAGCTGCCGTCATCAGCGGGGGGTCTACAGAAGATCGCTCGTCCGTAATGTTATACCAGGAGGCAGTGGATGGCGCTTTTACCAAAATTGAGGTACTGTCGTTCAACCACCGTCAACCTATACGTTTCAAAATTATTAACCCTCCAAACGACAAAAAATCATGGGTAGGCATCTACCCAAGCGGCGCTGATGACAAAGATCACGGGGGTCGCTGGATTTGGGTTAAGGACATGGACATTAACAACGCATCATTTCCGGGGCAAGAAAAAGGGGCGTGGAGCATAAGAGTTTTCTCCAATGGCAGATATAAATTACATCAACAAGTTGAATTTGAAGTCGAAGCTGATGATAAGAATGAGGTCTGGATGCATGATGCTCGACACGAGGATGGACGGCTAATAGGACAGGTGCATTATGGTAGTAATAACCAATTTACCAAAGAAATCACAACAGATAGAATACAGTCCCATCGCTTGGTTGGGAATGTCAATAGATTTGAAACTCAAAATACAATTTATCTCGTCTACGAACATGAATTACGAAATGAACTCAATGACGATCTGTTCTGGAAAATTTAGTCCAAAAACAATTGATTCGTAGCCACTCCAAGTTTCTCTATAAGAATCCA
The DNA here is from genome assembly GCA_036019775.1 of Thermoplasmatota archaeon. GTDB lineage: Archaea > Thermoplasmatota > Poseidoniia > Poseidoniales > Poseidoniaceae > MGIIa-L2. The sequence goes on along the minus strand of JAYXXD010000018.1, from coordinate 3,623 downwards.
CAAGGGAAAATGACAAGTTGTAGAATTTTTGAAATCAAACACAAAGGTACCTTTTGAGGTGTTGAAGGAAGGATTTTTGTTTCTAGCACTGTTGCGGATAGATATGCGCCTATTGCCTGCGATACTGTCATTACTGATGATATCTGTTTCTATGTCTGGTTGTGTCAGTGACTTACTGCCATTTGGCGGAGAACATGTTGGTACTTTTGATACAGAAAGGCTCGGTACAGGAACCGAAAACCTCGATGATATGATAGTCAAATTAGAACTACTTGAGAGCGACAATCCAGTTAGATTCCACGATGGAACTTCTGCTCAGGATGGTGCAGACCATTTCAGGTTCCGAATCGTAGTAGGGGATCTCGACGACGAAACCAGTCCGAGTTACGAATGCAGGCTTGCATCAGATTCACCAGATGATTGCGTGATTATTGAATCTGTAGAGGATGGAATTTGGGCAGTAAATGAGATAATCACCTTCCAAGAGAATAATGCAAACATATGCAATAGTGGATGCCGTATTCAAATGACAATCATGAACGGGGACATTGTTACCGAAGAAGAAGAAAATTTAGAATACATAGCAAGGGAACAAATTGGAGATTCGCCTGTCAGTCATACCTTTAATTTCTGGATGGGTCAAGAGTCTTGATTGCAAAATTATTCTGTTACTGAATAGAGTATTTTTGCAAACATGGGTCCACAAAAAGGGTCGAGATTCTCTAAATGGAGCAGGTGTTGTGCCAATTCCTGGAACAGGTAACCCTACTCACATGGAGCAAAATGCTACAGATGTTGCTCTTTCTTATGATTTGACTGATGAAGATATGGCAGAGATTGAAGCCTGTGTGCCAAGGAGTGCTATGGAAAATCTACCCAGATATGGTGGTAGTTTGGGAGAGCGCGTTTTTACCAAAGAGAACAATATCTCACTTGATGATTGGAAGTATGCTCAATAAAACCCTCCACCATTCCTTTTCGGGAATACTGTTATAGACTAACCCAACAAAGATAACAACATGAATACGAAAAGTTTGGTATTTTTTATGAGTTTACTGATGATTGGAATGACATTGTCTGGGTGCATAGGAAATGAACCTGGAGACGAACCTGTAGACGATACAAAACCAGGTGATGATATCGATGTAAAAAATCCCGATGAAGACAAGCCGCCTCGCAGCACCATTGAGAATTGCGACGGAATCAATCAACAATTGATAACTTACATGGCAGGGGCGGATGATGATTTTGATACCACAAACTCAGATGCAAACCCTGCTACACCAGGTCCAGGGCTAAGTTTTTGGCAGACAAATGTGTTAACTGGATATTACAGTACAGTCACACCGAGTGGTTTTGATGAAACTTCTGTCGACAACTTATTCCTACACACATTCGCACTGCCAACTTCTGGTCAGATTGTTGATGCGGAATTGGAAATGTCAGTACAAGGAATAGGAGGAAATGTCGGAACTGATTCTATTGCCTTTAGATTTGATAATTATGATTCCAATACAGGTGCCTATACATCGGGCAACCCATGGAGTAACTCCTTTGTCAATCAACCAGGAACCAAGAACCTCTTCCTTCTGGCTCTTGACGACCTTCCTGCACACAACTCTGGAAACATTGTCCCTCCATCTTCCACAGGATTCCCATCCCCAGATTCCCGCATTCAAGAGATGGACACACATCGAGTATTGGATGTGATGATTCAAGATGATGTGTCTGTTGATTATCTAGAATTGACAATCTGCTTAGAGTCACTGCCAACAACAATTCCTTGCGAAGGAGATAACATGATGTTGCATCAATTCCTTGCCGGAGCAAAGGACGGTTTTTCACCAAATCTTGTTGATTCTCCAATGACGCCTTCAGCCGACCTTCTTGCTTGGCATTCCCAAATTCTAGGAGGTACCCCTCCTTTGCAAACCGCTACCTCAAATGCGCCTCCAAGTTATGGAATGGGCTTTGATAGCGTACTAACGGATCGGTTATTTGCCCATAGTTTCACCAATTTGCCGACTACAGGAACGATCGTAGATGCTCAAATTGATATCAATGTAAGAGGAATGGGTTGGCTGGTAAGCACTGACAGAATCTACTTCAGATTTACTGATATGAGCAATCCAAATCCGAATACACCTTACACTCACCATACTTGGTCTAATGATTTTGATAATGGTAACAACGAGGCACTATTCCGCTTTGCTCTCGATGATCTTCCCTCTGACGCAAACCCAAACAACCTCGCTGCTGGTATTGTTGACAGTAGTATAATGGGTCCTGCACATACTGATGTGTTAACTAATTTGGATGCCTTGCGTTACATTGATGTCATCATCCAAGATGACACAAGTGTTGATTGGGTTGAACTTTCAATTTGTATAGAATCTGAACCAGTAATCCCTGAGATTTCTGTTGGTAAGGAGAATTCGTATATTTGTAACGAGGCTGGATTAGTTGAGCATGTAATCCTTCTAGGTGCAAAGGACACATATGGTGCCACTCCAGATGGGACGCCTAATCCAAGTTCAGCTCTGCTCAGTTTACCTTATCCTACTCCATTTTCGGGATATGATGACCCACAAGGTGCGTATTTCTTAGAAACATTTGATTGGAGTGGATATATTTCGAGTAATGTTCCTTCTCAGTATAGTACAATGAATTTAATTGCTGCAAATTTAGAAACAGGACTTCGATCGTATGACATTTCTAATGGTGACATGTTTAGTCTTCGATTTGATACAGCAGATATGAACTACCCTAGTTTGAACCTTATGAATGATAATTGGCATCATTTAATCGGTTCTGCTACATCAGGTTCTAACGGTGCAATATTCCAAATGAATCTTGCAACCCTACCGGTGATTTCAACGACCTCATCTATGACAAATCAAGGGCCCCTAGGTCATAATCTTATTTTGCCAATGGATGCTGGTATGAGTCTAGATGTGTTAGTCTATGACGCTCATGAAGTCGACTATCTTGAATTGAGTTTGTGTTTCGGAACTACAGATCGCCCCCATCAAGAAACTCACGGAAATTATAGTTGTAATACAACTCATAGCTTTGTAGATCAATATGTTTTCACTACAGGTGTGGCTGATCAATTTGACATTGGAGGAATGGATGCAGCACCGACATACACTAACCCGACATCTCCGAGTACAAATCTACTAAACTGGTTCAGTGGTGCTACCAACACATTAAGCCCTCCTGCGTTGATCGCAGAACATGACTCTGCAGGGAATAGTTACAGCCCAATGGCTTCAGAATATTATTTGCACACATTCGATAACCTTCCGTCAGGTATCACGGATGCAAGATTATCATTCACAATAAAACCATTCGAGGAATCTAATCCGTACAATATTGATGATACACTAAGTTTGAGATTTGAAGGAACAAACGTAGTTCCATGGACTGTAGATTTAGGTACATTACCGTTGCAATACCCTGGAACAGGAATAACATTCCACATGGACCTTTCTGAACTGCCAGCATCCGGTACAAGTGACCTAAATGCAATGTTGTCTATGGCTCAAGGCAGTGGAGTAAATACTGTAATCGGGGCAATGGAAGCGTATGACTTCATTGATGTGGTTATTGAAGACCAACAT
>JAYXXD010000017.1:20840-24135 GCA_036019775.1 Thermoplasmatota archaeon | reverse complement strand
TAGTCGATGATCGCGTATTTTTCACTCGGATAGATAGCGAAGCATTCCGTCTTGATCAAAAAGGCGATGCGCAAACGCACACGTTCCGCCCAAATTCTGGTGACGTCGATCTCAGTGTATGGGTGTACGATTGCTATGCAAATTCCGGAACCAGCACGAATGGAATCAAGATCGGAGAGGTTGTAATCGTCGGTCAATCGAATTGGGGTGGAACGGTCGACTTGGTTGTCATAGTTCGCCCCGAATCGCATGATGGCTTAACATCCGACCCTTATGCTGAATCGCTCGTCAACGCTTGGATTGATGCGTAGTTTTAGGTCTGCCTAAAATTATATACTTCTTGTTTTTAGGGCAGCCGAAAACGGGGTATAAATGGTGCTATCTACGTTGCAAAAATCACTGCTTATTTCTTCATTAATGCTGCTCAGCGGGTTGGTTGGATGTCTTGGAGATGATGCCAATTCCAGTCACTCAACCACCATTCGAATCGCATTCGAAGTGAAAGATGATTATACCGATGCTGACGCAAATCCTCAACTTTTTGCCGATTTCATGAGCAAGGAAACAGGTCTTAAGGTTGAAATTTATCCCGTTTCATCCGAAGGTTCAATCATCGAAGCATTACGATTTGGCCATGCTGATATTGCCTTTATGGATGCTGGAGCAGCGTGGATGGGCTGGCAGCAATACGGTCTACAGGTTCTTGCAGCAGATACCAAATCGGATGGTCGTTCCTATTACAATGCCCATGCCGTCGTTTTGAACGGTTCTGATGCAGCGGAAGCATACTACACATCTGAAGATCCATTTGCCGTTTTGCAAGGAAAAACTTCCTGTCATACAGGATGGCTCAAATCTGCTGGAATGCTGTTACCAATGGGTTTCCTTATTTCTGAAGGCTATGCGCCTGTCGTTGGTCCAGCAGATGACATTGAATCACTTAGGTCGACAATCTATTCTTTCTTTAGTGAAGATGCGAGCATACCAGATTCTGGAACGCCATATTCGTCTTATGGAGGAGCCCTTCGTTGCTTGTCAGATGGGACGGGAGATGTTGCGTTCGTCAAGGATTCATCCGTTGTAACTTATTGTGGGTCTGACGATCCTTCCATGAATGAAGAATGGTGTCTTCCTTTACGAGATTACATCCATTTACCATCGTATGGACAAGCCCCCTCTCACCCAGTAATGTTCAATCCTGAAACGTTGAGTACAGACAAGCAAGCGCTTATCCTTGAAGCACTTCTCTCTCTGAACGAAGAAGAATACATCGAAGATGGCGTCATCGGTGATGCGATTGTCACGGGATGTGTCAATCTTGTTGAGAACACAGTGGATGAGGACAGAGCCTCCTCACAATGTGGAGATAGTATCCTATCGAACATCCTTAACACAGGCGGCCTGATTGAAACTGATACAGAAACTCATCTTGGAATTTATGGGTCGTTAATTGAGGCAATCCCAGGAATTTCCACTTATTTTGACACGAAATACGAAATTTCTTCCTGAAGGAGCTTGGTGAAATGGCTCAACCATTGTTGAAAATATCCAATTTGAGTGTTGGTTTCAATGATGATCTCATTCAAAACATATCACTTGAGGTTCACTCAGGTGAAATTATTGCTGTGCTTGGCCAATCCGGAATCGGAAAGACAACATTGATTCGAACCATCGCCGGATTGGTTCAACCGCGGCAAGGTTCAGTTGAACTTTTTATGCCGGTAAATGGCGGCCTAGGATATATTCCTCAGCGCCTCGGTTTGATCCGACATGCAAGCGTCTATCACAACGTCAATCTAGGCGCAAGAGCGAGCCTACCTTGGTTCAAAGGAAATCGAGAAGAACGTGCGAACCGAGTAGTTTCAGCCATTGCAGCCATGGGACTTGAAGAAAAAGTAAACGAGCCAATTCGCCGACTTTCTGGAGGTCAACTACGTCGAGTCGCAACAGCGCGTGCGTTGGCTCAACAGCCTGAATTGCTGCTTGCTGATGAATTTTTGAGTGAGTTAGACCATACGACCGTTGACGTTGTTCTCGATGCCGTCAAAACCCTTACAGATGCTGGCAACTCCTTGATTATGGTTGAACATCATGAAGAAAACGTTGAGATGATTGCAACACGCATTTGGTTGATTGAGAATCAAAAACTCTTCGATATGACCATTGATGAGTGGCGCACAAAGGTGGAGGAAGAAGAATGAGGAACGCATTCTTGTTCGCAATCGGAGCGCTTTTGATAACTGCGTTCCTCATCCTCAACGATTTGGTCAACGATTGGGGTCGCCTCAGTGGAGGAATGGAGAATCTATCCGTTTTTATTCAAGAAAGCATGTGGCCTCCAAATTGGTCAGTACTGGAGGCGCAATCCTATCCCGTTTGTGAAAAGAACATTGAATTCTTTTGTTCTGTTGGTTATATTGGAATGATTGAGACAATCAAAATCGCCTTTGTTGCTACAATCCTCGGATTTATCGGCGCGTTGTGTCTTTCTTCGTTTGCAGCCAAGAATCTCATGCCAATGCGAATTGCTTTCCCATTTCGCATACTGCTTTCGGCAACAAGAAGCCTGCCCTCTCTCATTTGGGCCATCATTTTCGTTATTGTGATTGGATTCGGCCCTCTTGCAGGAGTTCTCGCTATGACGTTTTACACCATTGGCTACCTTGGAAAATTGCAGTACGAAACGTACGAAGGTATGCCAAGTGATCCCTTAGAGGTAAGCAGAGCAATGGGTCTTTCTCATCCAACCATTTTTACGTCAGTGGTTATACCAGAAACAGGCAATCATCTCTTAAGTCAGTTGATGTTCATGTTTGAGTATAACGTTCGACATGGAACCGTTATTGGAATTGTTGGAGCGGGTGGAATTGGATACTACATCAGTACATATCTCAAACTCTTGCAATACGACAAAGTCCTCGCCTTGTTGATCTTGATTTTTATTGTTGTAATAATCATTGATTTGTTGTCGTTGATGTTGCGATCGTTTGTCACTGATGAAGGTGATGTGCGACAACCAAAGTGGCTATCCCTCCTCATGAAATTAAGAAAGACTGAGGATGCAACAGAATAGGAATCAATCTGCAGCGATGTGCAATGCACCGTTTTTGTAAAAGACCTGAATGCGTTGAGGAACTTTTCTGGTCAAAGCAGCTACAGCTTCGTAGATTGCTTCTTCTTCGACATAAAACTGCTTTGCTGCTTTTTTTGTTGACCATGGTTCGACATGGAAGTTCTTCTCACAAAGCCACTCAAGGAGGCCCGCCTCAAACTCGGTCAAATCAGAGGAGTTGTC
>JAYXXD010000017.1:0-20740 GCA_036019775.1 Thermoplasmatota archaeon | reverse complement strand
GGTTCGACATGGAAGTTCTTCTCACAAAGCCACTCAAGGAGGCCCGCCTCAAACTCGGTCAAATCAGAGGAGTTGTCTTCTGACATGATGAGAGGATATCGTCCCTCCATATGAGGAAATCGGCCCTAACCCAAGAGAACCATACGGCGACAGCATTCCTCGGCTTCAATCGCTCCGTCGAGAAGGGTATTCAGTGCTTTAGTGAACGGAATGTCGATTCCTTGATCAATAGCACGGTCCCGAAACATCCTTGCGGCTCGAACACCTTCAGCAACCATCGTCATTTCTCCAAGTGCATCTTCGAGACTTTTCCCAGTGCCGAGTTTTTCGCCCATGGTTCTGTTCCGACCAAATGGAGAGGTGGAGGTAACGTAGAGATCTCCAAGGCCTGCTGGTCCAAACGCTACTTCGGCACGAGCCCCGAGTAAGGGTAATAGGATGCAACCTTCTTTGAATCCAGCACTAAAAATAGCTGCTTTCAAATTATCACCTCCAAGCGTTCCAATCGTCTTCAACCCGTCAACAAGCCCGCACGCAAGGGCAACCACATTCTTGAACGCACCCCAAAGTTCAGCCCCTTCTGGATCTGAGGCAGCATGAAGGAGCAAAGTTGGAGTTGAGAGCGTTTCTGCAAGACGTTCAGCAACCGAGATGTCTTCTGATGCAACTAGGGCGGTCGTCATAACGCCACCAGCAGCTTCTGGGGCAATCGTTGGACCGGTCAATACTGCCATTGGATTGGAGCAATTTGCTTCTTTCAGCGCTTGATGTATCGCTTGAGAAATAAGCCGTTTACCTGGTGCAAGTCCCTTGGCTAGGTCGAGCAGAACATGTCCTGGACGTAGGAATGGAATCACGTCATCGACAACATTGAGGATAACGGATGATGGGATGGCCAAAACAACAATCTCGACACCATCCAACGCCTCTTCAAGGTGCATTGTCACTTCCATTCCTTCCACAGAATGTTGGGGCAGGTACTTGCGATTGATGCCGTCCATCGTTATTGATTCGTAGACCTCTTGTTCGATGGTCCATCCTTTCACATGATGTCCTTCCAACAACCAAAGACGACCGATTGCCGTCCCCCAATTCCCTAATCCCAACACCGCTATGTGTGCCATGACTGGGGACTTCCAACTCCTTGTCCTTATGTGCATTCCCTTGAAACAGACCAGAAAGTCACTATTTTGACTGAGAAATGAATTGCCGACTCAGAACAAATCGTCATCGTCTTCTTCATCGAATGAAAACACGTCATGATCATCATCTTTCTTCTTTGATGGAGTAGGTTTCGTACTCTCTTGCTTCTTTTCTTGAACATGTTCGGGTTTTGGTTCTTCCACTGGCTTTTCTTCAGTCGTTCCTTGTGTCCGTAATTTTGCCATTTCTTCTTCTCGGCGTTGAAGATCTTCAACCGAGGTTCCAGTTTGAGCAGCAAGGGCACGTCGTCGATCTTCTCGAGCCTTCCTCTCGAGTTGCTTATGTTTCGCTTTATCGATGTTCTGAAGCATGTACATCGCATCATGTTCGAGGAGTGGAGAATCTGAAATCAGTGTGATATCAAGCCATCCACCATCTTCGACAATGAATTCTGCCAATGGTTCAAAATTCAAATCAGACTTCTTAATTTGCGTGTAATGCATTGCGTTACCGGTGCGGTGTTCAACACCTGAGAAGTGACAATAGAACTCCTTCGTACCAATTGATTCACGAACCATGTCAAACAATTCGCCATAATCCTCAGACGTTTTCATCCTGCCATGGCCACGTGCGTGGATGTGAGCAATGTTGAGAACAGGAATAGTTCCTTCAACATGGTTGACAACTTCAATGACTTCTTCCAGACTTCCCCATAATTCTTGTCGACCAGATGTTTCAACACCAATCTTTGATGGAGTTCCATTTTTGATCCAAGGAAAGACAGGGAATTCATCTTCGTCGTCGTGCCATATATCGTGGACACGTTCGACAATGCTGGAGAAGATGTTGGCTACTTGCTCATTGGCTGCTGTACCTCGGCCAAAGTCACCATAATGCCCTGTGTGGAGTGTAATGTGCCTTGCATTGATGGTCCTTGCAGCTTGCAATGTTGCCTCAATTTTGGCCATAGAGCGCCCTCGCTCAACTCGATTTCCTAGAAGTTCGGAATAATACGGCCCGTGAATGTTCATTTCAAAATCAGCCTTATTTGCTAGCACTCCGGCTTGCCAATACTGTTCGAAATGTTGCGGCTGAATGAGTCGCACAGTTTGTGCTTCCATTGTTTCAAGACCGAGAGCGATAATATCGTCCATACCTTCAACGATTGTACGTCCTTTACAAGACAATGGTACACCCGCTGGACCAAGTTTCACACCCATCATTCCACCCCCGCGAATACGAGCCAAGTCGTTCCCTACATTAACCCCTTTCCGTCAATCGTTTGCCGGAAATATGTACATAGTATGGAATACGACGGTTCATGAAGGTGAAACAATTCGTCCGCCTATGTCGGGTACCGTGGAGGAAGCTATCGAAGCATTCCGTCAAGGGAATCCTGTATGCCTGTTTGACTCGGACAAACGGGAAGGTGAAACTGATCTTTTGTTTCCAGCGTCTTTTGCGCAACCAGTCACGATGCGACAACTGCGCCAAGATTGTGGTGGGCTCCTTTTCCTTGCGATTGGCCATGATGTGGGGGAAGCATTTGGATTGCCGTTCCTACAGGATTTGCACACGCACGATGCGTTGACGACGGAATACCCTGTCCTCGCAGAATTAAAGACGAACGACTTACGATATGATTCACGTTCAGCATTCACGCTTTCACTTAATCATCGAGAGACTTACACTGGAATTACAGATCACGATCGAGCGCTAACAACGCGTCGATTCGCTGAATTGACTTCGACTGTATTCACTGAAAATCTTTCAAAACAAGAAGCACAACGTCGTATGGGCGAGGAATTTCGTACACCCGGCCACATTCCAGTTTGCCGTGAATCAGAAGGAGGCCTCCTCACACGGCAAGGCCATACCGAACTTGCAGTAGGGATTGCACGGCTTGCTGGACTTACACCGGTTGTGATCGGAGCAGAAATGTTGCAACCCGATGGGGATGGAGCTCTATCAGTAGAAGATGCCCGTGCCTGGGCGAACGTGCGTGATATTCCATTTTTGGAAGGTGCAGAAGTTATTGCAGCATTGCACGGTTAATCTCAAGAACATGATTCCTGTGCAGAAAATGGGTGGACGTAATGCGGAAGGTCATGGCAGTAGGAGTTTTTGATCTCCTTCATGCAGGCCATCTCCATTATCTTGAACAAGCCAAAGCACTTGGTGATCATTTGACGGTCGTCGTTGCTCATGATGATACGGTTCGTCAACGAAAGCATGAACCTGTAACAAACCAAGACCTTCGACGTCGAATGGTCGAGGGTCTTAAGCCGGTTGATGTTGCATGTATTGGCAACCCGCCAGATGTACCAATCTTCGACATCCTTCCAAAAATCCAACCCTCAATCATCGCCTTAGGGTATGACCAAGAACATGCAGAAGATAGAATCCGAATCGCTTTGGAAGAACGGGGTTATTCATCGATTGAGGTTGTTCGTGTTGAAGGTTTAAGCGACGATTTGGATGGTACTCGAAAGATTATTGCTCGAATCGTAGAGCGGGCGAAAGGAGGTGAATTCTAATGTTCACTGGAATTGTACAAGGAAAAGGTACAATCGTTTCTATAGAAAAAGGAAACGAAATTACGACTTTACAAATTCAAGTTCCTACAACCGAAGGCTTGCAAATTGGTGCTAGTATTTCCATCGATGGAGTTTGTCTAACAGCCACAGAATTTTCAAACAATATTGTGTCCTTCGATGTCATTCCAGAAACCCTCGAAAAGACTACATTAGGTCAACTTGAACAAGGCCATTTTGTGAATGTGGAGCGTTCATTACGTTATGGAGATGAGGTGGGAGGGCATCTCCTTTCAGGTCACATCATTGGACGAGGCCTTGTTCGTAAAGCAGACAACGTTGGTGATGGCGCCCAATATTCGATTATTGCACCTCCAGATGTACGAAAGTACATCGTAAGCAAGGGCTATGTTGGAATTGATGGCATTTCGCTGACGATTGGGGACGTTTCAGAAGATTACTTTGATTTGCATCTGATTCCAGAAACGCTTCGACTGACCACTATCGGTGATAAGCAAGTTGGAGATGCAGTCAATCTCGAAATCGACTCAACAACAATGATGATCGTTGAAACCGTTGAACGAATGATAAAGGAGAACTGAATATGACAAATATCGTAGCAGTATGCGCAATGTACCACTTGGATGAAATGGAGAGAATGTTAACCATCGCAACCTCTCAAGCAGAAGATTTAGGATACAACATCGTTGATGTTATTCGTGTCCCAGGCTGTATGGAAATCCCCCTTGCTCTCGATCGAATGCTTTCAAACGAGGATATTGCAGGAGCGTTCTGTCTTGGGATTATCGAGAAGGGAGAGACGGACCACGGGCTCGTCATGGGTCAAGGAGTCGTCAAGACCATCTTAGAATTGCAATTGGTTCACAACAAGCCAATCGGTTTGGGAATCATCGGGCCTGGTGCGCTTCCAGAGCATGTCGGACCACGAATCGGGCCACATGCAACAGCTGCAGTGGATGCACTACGACCGTTTCTTGATGATTGAATCGTTTCGTTTCTTGTAAAACACATACGACCATATTGCGAGAATGATCGCAAGATTGGTGAACCAAACCCAAGGTGTACTCCACCGATATCCATCGACTTGGATATCACTGAACGGGGCCAAAAATGGGGTCGGAAAAAACTTGGCTGTATGCGTAGGAATGTCATTGAAAATATGAATAAACCAGGGAAGCCAAAGCCAGATTGCAGCATTTCGTGCAGAGAGCTTATGATCAGTAAACAATCTCTGGCTAACACCTCGTTTCTCAAAAAAAATCCAGGTGAACAGGAATCCTATAGTTGCCCAAACGAGACTGTGTGTAACTTGGTACGCCTCCCATGCGTACCAACCGAAATCGGCAGTCACCGTATTTTCATCAATTTCGGGTCGCTCATCTAGAAAGAACGAATTTGGAATGAAGACAAGCAAGTCAGGGAGTACACCCATAAGCCCAGCAACCCAGAATTTGGTGCGACCATTCGTCGCACCTGATCCCATTAACCAGTGGGAGGCGACATCCATGAGTTGACCTCAAGTTCTTGAGAATTAAAATGTAGTACGAAACCAAATTCATTCATACAGTTCTTCATTTCCGATGGACCCATTGTTGAGTCGATGGATCTCGATAGAACCATTGTTGGCTTCCCTCTGGGTATTCAATCCATTCTTGCCCTTCTCGCATTCCTCCTCGAGTGGCATAAGGCGGATATTCGATTTCGCTAACAGTAGGATTCACGCTTGATGACCTCCTTCTCAACAAAAGGGAGACCACAAGAAGGACACATATGAGACCGGTTGCTTGAACAAGCACAGTGCTGTTTAGAATATCACTTTCGGACGACGTTTCTACCACATCGTTTTGCAAAGAAGAACATCCCTTCGAATTCGCGATTTGGTCCGCATTTGTGTTTGCGCACTCATCATTCGCATCGTAAACGCCATCACCATCGGTATCAACTTGCCAAGCAGAGCATCCGTTTGGTGATACGGAATCAGCCATCGTTTCAGGGCATTGGTCAAATTTATTGAAAATCCCATCTCCATCATCGTCTCTTTGATTCCATGAACACCCATTCTCGTCAATAGTTTCGTTCATGCCAGTATTTGGACATCGATCAACCAAGGTGCAATTTGAAGGCCCAGATGATACAGCATCACGATTACAGATGGAATCCAAATCGGAATCGACTTGGATATCCGAACAACCTACATCATCAATGATATCTCCATTCGGAGTTCCTTCACAATCGTCCCAGTAATCATTGATTGAATCGGCATCCGAATCGCGTTGTTTACGATCGCACCCGTTTTCATCCGCATCACTGGCAATTTCGGTATCTTCACACAAATCATCAACGTTGATGATGCCGTCACCGTCATTATCCTGTTGGGCCCAGCTGCAGCCGTTTGAATCAATGATTATCCCTGATGCACTGCCAGGACATTGGTCTCTTCCAACACAATTCGATGGACCATTACTTTGGGCGTCTGGGTTGCAAATGCCATCAAAATCCTCATCCACTTGTTGGTCTGTACAACCGCTCTCATCAGTATCAATTCCTTCAGGCGAATCAGGACATAAATCTTCGAAATTGGCCAATCCATCTCCATCATCATCAAGCTGGTCACCACCACATCCACGTTCATCGACCTCAACATCAAGGCTCGTTCCTGGACATTCATCAACAGAATCGATGAATCCGTCTCCATCAGAATCCGGCATCCATTCTGTGTAATTTCCTGAAGTGGTTGGTTTGACGTAAACTCTTTGCTCCAATGGATGGTAAACCGGTGAAAGGATGTTCTGGGTGCTAAAGATCTCACTTGAGCGAAGCAAAACCAGTTTGTTTCCATCAATGTCGTAGGAATGAAGTTTCGTAAGTGCTCCTTCTCCTTCTTCACAGCCCCATGAGCAATAACCGACCATGACCGTGGCATACATTAGGTCACCACTCCTTGAGAATGAGATATCGACAATTTCGGATTCATTTTCAGTAAGGTTGACCGTTCTGCTTTGCTCAAGGTCAGAAGTTTTGTAAAATTTTAGAGTTTGATCATTTGTTGTTAGAATATAGTTCCCATCCGGTGTGAGGTAAAACATTCTTGTATTCGTAGCGCGGGAGGATTTGATAAACTCATATTCTGTCGTATCCCACAAAATGAATTGATCTCCATCACCACCGATAAGGGAACCTCCATCGGTGCTAAATTCAAGATAATCAACGCTAAAATCTGAGTCATAGAGAAGTGTTGAATGCGTTGAAAAATTCTTGATGATTGTTGTCGTCCTATAATCCATCCATGAGAATCCAGTAAAGGCAAACGTCGTACCATCAGGCGAAAATCGGGCTGTTCCACGGTTAATTTGTGTACAACCCTCGTACGCATCAAACTCTTCTGAGAGAACTTGTGAATCAGCATCCCATATTTGGTATGTGCATCCTGAAGACCAAGAATCGGTCCAAAAAACAATCAGAGAGTTGGATGAAGGATCCCATTCAAAATCAGAAATGAATTTGAAAAAGTCGCCTTGAAATGTGAAAATTGAATCGAATTCAGGCGATAAAATGTGGAGATTGTATGTACTCCATGTAGCAATACTCCATGCAGCAATGTAATTTCCATCAGGAGAGAATTCAATATCTCTGTATTCGCTCGTATTATCAACATCCGTGAATGTTGTGTTCCAAAAGACAACTCTTGGACAATCGTTGTCCGTAAACAAAGGACATTGGTCGAGGTCATCGACAATCCCATCTCCATCGACATCGCGCTGAATGCTTGAACACCCTCTCCTGTCTGAAATAGAACCCTCTGAGGAATTTGGACACTGATCGTCAGAATCTGAAATTCCATCTCCATCTGAATCTGTAAGTTGTGCTACAGAACAACCTTTTCCATCAACAGAGACATCGGGTTTTGTTCGGGGGCAGAGGTCGTTGAAATCATTGACACCATCCGAATCCGAATCTCTTTGACTTGGAGCGCAACCAGCTGAATTGGATTCCTCTAATGTATCCGTTCCAGGGCATTCATCACGATAATCCGCAACACCATCTTGATCACTATCTGGCATATAGCCGGTTAATTTTGTAGAATAATCACCATGTGCAAGCAAGAAGATTTCACTATCATTATACGAAAAAGCATTGTTGCCATTCATACTTTCTACAAAGATTTCCTTTTCGGGGGACCAATGATTTGCCGAATAAAGGACAATTTTTGCATCATAATAGCTGTTGAAATTCAGCAGCATTGTCGTCCCATCAAAAGAAAACGACGGATTTGTCGAATAGATGCTTGTTTCTTGAAGATAATCTGAAGTCGAGTAGATTCTTGTGTTATATTCTTCATAGATTAAGAGACTATTCCCATCGGGTGAACTTATCATGTGATTGCCATCTGTGGCGGTAAATGACCGTGTCATGACCCATTGATAACCTGCGAGAGGAACGCTTTGATATTCGTATACGTTTCCTGAGCCATCCGAGTTGATGTACCAGATTTTGTCCTCAGTAGGGTGGTGCGCTACAAGGTTACCGTTTGATGTGGTTCCGTCAACTTCGTTCCACTCTGGCCCTTCGTACATGTGTCCTCCGTTGTTGCCGGTGGCAACGACCAATCTGTTACTATCGCCTGACCACGTAGCATCTGAAATCAAAAAATTACTCATATCTTCATCCAACAAAACTCCCCAATTGGAGGTCTCGTAGATCTTTACGTTCTCAAATGAAGCGATAGCAAGATATCCTCCATCTGGAGAAAATTGTAAAATTTTAGGCTCATACTCAATTTGCAGTGAAATTATCTGGGAGAAATCGATGACATCGTAAATGAATACGTCGTTTATATCACCTGAATAGCAGTTGCTTGTATACACTGCTATGATTCCTTCAGCACTTGAATCAATCAATAGTTTCTCTGGGCCGTAATAACTTCCTTCACAACCAGCATCAATGGGCAATTCTCGATGAGCCACCCAGGTTCCATAATGGACTGAACGGCCGGACGTGGATTGAGTTTCAGTAGTTTCAGGAGTGTAATGATGGAAATGCAAAGGACTTGTCGAGGTGAAGACGAATAGCAACGCTAGAAACACCGAAAGAAACGTGGCCCGTCCGCTCATTGATTGTTTACTTGATGCTGACCTACATATGTGTTTAGCCGACAGATAGGCCGAGAAAACAGAGGGATAATGTTCAAGTCCATCGGGGTGTTGGTCGGAAAGTGAGTCAAATGTCGGATGTTCATAATGTCATTATCATCGGTTCAGGCCCTGCAGGATATACCGCTGGTTTGTATGCTGCACGAGCGATGCTTGAACCGCTCATGTTCGCTGGATACATGTCTGGCGGCCAATTGATGTTGACGAGTGACATCGAGAACTTCCCAGGCTATCCTGAGGGAATCGGTGGCCCTGAAATGATGATGCAACTTCGTGAGCAAGCCGAGCGGTTCGGTTTGAATGTTCAAGACAAAAATGTTGAGGCCGTTGATACCTCTTCTCGTCCCTTCAAGGTCACAGTTGAAGGTGAAGATTTCTTCGCCCATTCTCTGATTGTTTGTACCGGTGCCGAATCCATTTGGCTCGACGCACCAGGTGAAGCCGAACAGAAAGGTCGTGGAATCTCCACATGTGCAACCTGTGATGGGGCTTTCTTCCGAGAAGAAGAAGTTCTGGTTATCGGTGGAGGAGATTCCGCTTGTGAGGAAGCAACGTTCCTTACGCGTTTTGCATCCAAGGTAACGTTAGTTCATCGTCGAGACGTTTTCCGTGCTTCGACGATCATGTATGAGCGTGCTGCGAATCATCCAAAGATTGAGATCAAAACGTTCCGTCAGGTCAAGGAATGGCTGAGCGATGAGAAAGGACTGACAGGAGCAATTCTCGAAGATCCAAGAGATGGGTCAACAGAAGAAATCGCTGCCACGGGTGCGTTCATCGCGATTGGTCACAAACCAATCACAGGATTCTTGGGTGGTCAAGTCGAAACCGATGAGAACGGCTACATTATTCACAAACTCCACACCATGACCTCTGTGAACGGTGTTTTCGCTGCAGGTGACGTTGTTGATACACGTTACAAGCAAGCTATTACCGCTGCAGGCATGGGTTGCCAAGCCGCTATCGATGCAGAAAAATGGCTCGAAGAAAACGTTCATTGAGCAACGATGTTTATTTCATGAAGCAACAATTCGCACCGACATGGTCGATGTTCAGCGTCATGCTCGTCATCTTGTTCTTCCACAGGTAGGAATAGAAGGCCAGAAGAAATTGGCACAGGCGAAAGTGTTCGTTGTCGGTGCAGGCGGATTAGGCAGTCCAGTCCTGCTCTATCTTGCCGCTGCTGGAGTTGGAACCATTGGCATCATTGACGATGATCTAGTCGATTTATCAAACCTTCAACGGCAAGTACTCCATCGAACCGAGGATGTTGGTCGACCTAAGGTCGAATCAGCAAGAGAACGACTGCTTGCACTTGATCCAAATCTTACAATTATTGTTCATAATAAGCGACTCAATCCCAACAATGCACTCGACCTCCTTCGAGGATGGGACATTGTCGTTGACGGTACCGACAACATTCCAACCCGCTATCTCCTTGATGATGCATGTCATTTGCTTTCAATCCCTTGGGTGTATGGTTCAATACATCGTTTTGAAGGACAAGTCTCTCTGTTCTCGACCAATCAAAATCGTTGTTATCGAGACCTCTTTCCAGAGGCACCACCTGCATCAGCATTGCAAAGTTGTGCAGAAGCCGGCGTCTTTGGCGTTCTCCCTGGTGTCATCGGAAGCATTCAGGCAACTGAAGTTCTCAAACACATTCTCGGCTTGGATACATTAGTAGGCCGCTTACTGCTTTATGATGCAGAGTCGTTGTCAATGCAAACTCTTCGTTTTGATGCTCTTGAATCAAAACCAGAGGTGTCCGATTTATCCCATGCACAACGTTTGTTTGATGACCCAATCTACTGCACTCCACGCGCTCAGCAAGTTCAAGAGGTTCATTCCGCTGGAGACGTCATGATGCAATCAATTTCTGTACCGGAGCTAAAATCCAAACAAGACAGTGGTTGGAATCCTTTCATTATCGATGTTCGTAGTCATGAAGAAGTTCAACAGTTTCGTATCTCATCGTTTGACTTGCACGTCGTTCACGATGCAGCAGATGATGCTGTTGAACAATTACCGGAAGGACGAGATATCGTTCTAATGTGCAAAAGTGGAATGCGTTCACAATTGGCAATAATGCTCCTCAACCAATCTGGTATAGAGCCATCACGTCTCTACAATCTTACTGGTGGGATTTTGGCATGGGCACAATTTGCTCCAGAAGACATCATTCATGGCTGAATTGAGGGTGAGGTTCAAAGAGCCGGACCCCTCGTTTCATACTGGTCATCATGGGCAAGGTCATTGTTGCTGACGAGAACCAGGGTCGTCGTACCCTTCTCGCATCAACACTTGAACGTGAAGGATTTGACGTAACTCGCGCAGGGACACTTCGCCAAGCAGAAGGTACTGCGCTTGCGGTCATGCCTGAGATAGTTTTGCTTGATGGTGAATGGAAATCAGGGGATGCAATCGATGCTGCCCAACGATTGATGGGGGATCCAGAGTTTGCATTCAAATGCCGTATCGTTCTTCTTTCTCGCTCTACATCACCAGATTTCATGCTCGTTGCAGCAAAGGCAGGAATCCACGAGGTCATTGGCAAACCAGTCGATATGAAGGCCCTTATAGAGCAACTCTGGAAACACGCTCGCAAGCAGTTTGTTCCTCCACCAGCAGATGTTACAATCGAATCAGGAGGTGGCTCTTTTGATGTCGCAGTTATGGCTGGTGGAGGAGGTTGGGCTCTTCCTATGCTCAAGGGTCTTGTTGGGCCTGATCGAATCAATGAGTCGTTCATCAATGACATTCTCGAGCAGATGGGTGAACAAGGTATGGAAGTTGACCTTGACCTTGAAGCAACAGAACTCTCCAACCTTCTACGCGTCGCCCTCAATCGATTGGTTCAGGACGGAGGTGAAGGCGGCGAAGCAGTAGGGCCATCGTTTGAAGACTTGAAGAAGAAAAAATCACTTGGTGATCTCAATGAACAAGCAACACCAATTTCTCAAGGTGGAATGGAATCCATTCTCGAACAACAAGCTGCGAACATTGCGAATGAGATCGAATCGAAAATGGACGACATTCTCGATGAAATACCAGAACAGGTTGCACTTTTGCCGGATGATGACTTGGAGAGAATCGACCCCCAAGTTCTTCGAATGACTCGATTAACGACTGAGATGGTCCACGAATTGATGTGGGATTTAGGACGTCCAGGCGCAGTTGCAGATACCACACTGATGACTCGTATTGAGGATGCAACTGAAATGCTTGGTGATGTTCTATCTTCCTTACCCGAATCTGAAGAGGAATGAGGCCAATGAAGAAAATTCCTCGCCCTTCGGTATCTCAACTTCCGAAACCGTCCGAACTTCATCTGATCGATGGACGTCAGAATCTTCAACAAATGAAGCAACAGAAAGTAAGACTCTATCAATGGAGGGCCTTGTTTGGGATTGCAGCTTTATTCTTGTGTGGCTTTGCAGGCTACCTTTTGTTTCAAGATGCAGTGAATATCATCAATTGGTTCAAAGGCTTTGGAATTTGGTCTCCAATTTTATTCACCATCGCTCTTTCTTTAGCAATAGTTCTTCTTCTACCTACTCCGTTTGTCAAAGTTGGTGCAGGAGCCATTTTCCCTTTCTGGGTCGCTGTTGCAGTAAATTTTGTCGCTTCGATGGTTGGGGGTCTCATCGCATTTGTGCTGGGGAGATGGTTGTTCCGAGAATCCATTCAAGATGCGATTCGAAACGATCAGCGTATGCTCAACATAGAAGCGGCTCTCGGTGAAGATGCAATGCGTATCTCAATCTTGGTTCGATTATCGCCTATTCTTCCTGATGAGTGGCTGAACTACATCATGTCAGCAACCCCTGTTTCACTTCGAGTCTTCTTGCTGTCAAACATGTCAAGTCTGATCTATTGTTTGATCTATGCATATTATGGACATGCTCTTGGTTCCATTGCCTTGAGTCAATCTGGTATGGCTGGGTTAACACAGTCGAGTGGGGGGTTGTTTCTTCTTCTACTCGGAATCGTTGCAACAGTCCTTGCAACCGTGATTGTTACACGAACCTCAATTCGTGTTCTCAAGGAAGCAATTGGTGAAGAAGAGTGATTCGATTCGCCAAATCTATGAATCCATAGCCTTGAAACAAGGTGTGTCTTCGCCAACACGGGGCGGGGTCATGACACAGGGTGCACAACCAGTCATTCACGGTGCTGATTGGACACCAAGTGAAGCGTTAACCTTCACACAACCACTTCTCATCGATGCTGCCCGGGCCGAAGTGATGCGTTTCTTCTCAGAACGACATGAAGGACACGTTTTCCTCGCTGCAAACATCTGGGATCACCTGAATGTCGATGGTAAACATTCCTTTGATGGAGAATCATGGCATGGGTTCAGTGAACGTTTTGTCGATGCATTTAAGCGCGGGTTTGAAGCACAAAACACCCATAAAATTTCCACAATTCTTGAGCAAGAAGTCATGCCACGACGAACCATCGATGAGCATCTTCAACGTCGAATCAAGCACCTCATTGTTGATCTACGCTTGTGCTTGAGGCGTCTTGCCCATTACATGTCGACGACGATGGAGAACCGCTTGGAATGGCAACGCATGATGACCCGTACACGAGCAATGGATGCTCATCTCAAGGAAGTATTCTTTTCAGGAATGGAAACCCCTGACGGCTCACGATTTGGCGGAAAGGGATTCCGCTCAACTTGGCAGGAAGGTGTTGTAGCGGTTGCAACAGCATTGAAGCGAACCGATGAGCCAAATAAATCCCATACACCAGGAAACGGTTACGATGGGGACTTGGTTGCTCCAATGATTCGTGATGTCGGGCTCGCCCTAGCCATGGGTGATACGGTCGTCGATGTCATGGCCGCTCAAATGGGTAAAGCAGGCTCAAATCAAAATGGAGGTCATGATGGTGCAGGAGGGCGCGACCTTCACATTGGGGCTTGGCACGTTGGTGTCCTTCCGCCAACAGCACCACTTCCAATTGCAAGTGCAACTATGACAGGTCTTGCTTTCGCAGGCTGGAAACAATCTCTTGATCGATTTCATGTTGCATGCATTGGAGAAGGAGCATCATCTTCAGGCGAATACTGGGAAGCAATCAATCTTGCAGGAGCGCGTGGGCTACCAATTTGCTATGTTTTACAGAACAATCAAATTGCTCTCGATACTCCTCCTGCACATCAGTCAGGAGTAGAGTTGTGGGCTGATAAAGCAGTGGCGATGGGTTTCCCTGCATGGACGATTGATGGTTCAGACCCAGCCGCATGGCATGCGAGTATTGCAACAGCTCGGGAATTTGGTCTTGAGGGAGGTGGTCCGACCATGATTCATGTCGAAACCATGCGAGGATGTGGTCACGCTCATCATCATGATGATCTCTATCTCGGCTCAGAAACTGGCACGCCTCCCGGATATGTCGATCGAGAACTGCTCGAATACTGGGCCAATAAAGATCCAATCCCATCGCACCGTGAGTTGTTGTTGACGCTTGGAATCACTGAAGAAGCTCTTGCAGAGATGGAATCTGAAGAGCAGAACCATGTTGATGAGGCAAGGAAACTTGTCGAGGCAATGGCATGGCCAGATCCGGAAACAGTTACCAAAGGAGTGACGACCCTTCACGATGCGAGAACCCATAATGACCATCTCAATACCATCGGAAGTGCATCTGATGTTCAATCTCTGGCGATTCATCAACCTCTTGACTATGTTGAATCTGGTGGCTGGACCTATGCTCGTGCGATTCAACAAGCGATGGTTGACATTGCAAATACATACGGAGATGACTGTGTGTTCATCGGCGAAGATATGGAAGTTGCTGGCGCTTTTGGAATGAACATGGCACTGAAAAATGCCGGTCATCAAGAGAAATTGGTCGATATGCCATTGTGTGAAGCCATCATTGTTCACACTGGAGTAGGAACGGCTTTGTCTGGTATGCGTCCTATGGTTGAAATTCAATTTGGAGGATTTGCTGCTCTGGGATTCAATGCGCTCGTCAATAATGCTGCAATGCTTCGATGGCGCTGGGGTGCAGATTGTCCCATGACCATCCGGATTCCTCTCGGTGCACGAACACGTTCTGGACCGTTCCATGCAAACATGATTGAATCTTGGTTTGCGAACGATCCAGGTTTGGTCGTACTCGCACCAGGGACGCCACAAGATGCTTACGATTTATTGGTCGAAGCGGCTCATCTCAACGATCCTGTATTGTTCCTCGAACACATCGGATTGTATGGATTACGAGGCGGCAAAACTGGTTGGGGTCAAACCATCAATCAGAAGGTCGATACAGAATCAGTCCACTCATCGATTGAAAGGGGGGAGCGTCATTCAATTGGCAAGGCTTCGCTTGTTCGAGAAGGTGATGATGTGACCCTCGTGACATGGGGTGCGATGGTTCACATTGCCGCACAAGCTGCTGAAGAACTCTCAAAGGAAGGAACTGAGGTTGAGATTCTTGATTTGCGAACGTTGTTGCCGTTCGATGCTGAATCATGCATCGCATCGGTGCAAAAGACGGGCCGACTTGTCGTTCTGCAAGAAGGGCAATGGAATGGAGGGCTCGGTCACACCATTCAATCTCGAATTCTTGAGTCGACCTTCTACCAACTAGAAGCTCAACCGATTGTCATCGGCGCGCTTGATACACCGGTGCCGTTTTCTCCGCCACTTGAAAATCATACTATCCCTTCGGTCGAACACGTTACTCGCATCATCCAGAAGTTGGTGGAATAAGTCGTTCAACGACCACAGCCAACCATGCTCCGATAATTGTGCATGCGAAGTAAACTGGGATGATTAAGGCATTTCCTGAAATAAGATTGGGTCCAAAGGTTCGGGCAGGATTCATACTTGCACCCGTATATTGTCCAAAGAGGAAAGCAAGAATTGCAACGGTTGCACCAACAACGATGGCGATTGGAATCCATTGTTCAGTTTGTCGAATTAT
This sequence comes from Thermoplasmatota archaeon, assembly GCA_036019775.1. Taxonomy (GTDB): domain Archaea; phylum Thermoplasmatota; class Poseidoniia; order Poseidoniales; family Poseidoniaceae; genus MGIIa-L2. The sequence goes on along the minus strand of JAYXXD010000017.1, from coordinate 4,950 downwards.
CCAAAGAATCGAGGCCATGAGCAGGAATGTGATGAGAATCTCAATCCCAACAAGATTGATCCATGATGTATTTCGTACAGTTGGTCCAGCACCGCCCAGGAGAAGACCTGCACATAGCGCTCCGGTCAATTGACCGAGAACATGTGCAATTGTATCCTTGTTTGATAGATTTCCCCTGAACCAGAAAGCAATTGAAACAGCAGGATTGATATGTGCTCCACTCCATCGTCCAATGGCGAGAATCACCAAGGCAACAATTCCTCCAAATGCTAGCGATATTTCGAGGTGTGACCGTTCAACAGCGACGCTACCACATCCGACAAAAACCATCATGAATGTCCCGCCGGCTTCGATGCTTCCACGTTTCCACATCGTTTGTCGGAAATTGAATTAGAACATCATCTTACCTCCCTCATAGGACAGAAGCATCAAAACCCATAACCCATGGGGAGTTTATGGAGCAGAAGGATGAGTTAATGGGAATACCCCAACTCATCCACTTCAATGCGATGTTAATCACAGGTGCTCTCTTCTTTGCTATCGTCCTTCTCAAGTACCTTGGACAATCAAATTCAATGGTTGTTGTCAGCATTATTCTCATCCTTTCACTTGGATTGCTCATTACAAGCGCTGATTTTTTCATTGAAGGAGCGAAAGGACTTGCTCGGCGCGCAGGGATTGCAGAAATTGTGATTGGTTTGACGATTGTATCAATTGGTACTTCACTTCCCGAAATCCTTGTCTCTGGTAGCGCAGCATATGAAGCAAGTCAGGGAAAGGATGGAGCAGCTGATTTTGCCATTGGAAGTATTCTCGGAAGCGTGTTGGTTCAAATTACGCTCATCCTTGGAATCGTGGTGATGACTCGTGCAGTCAAAGTTCGTCCTTCATGGCTTAATCGTGATGGTGTCATCATGCTCCTTGCCGTTATGCTCATGCTGTTTTTTGTCTGGACCAATGACACCCTCGAACGGTGGGAGGGAGCGATACTTGCAACGTTGTATGTCGTTTACATCGTTTGGCTCTTGATGAAACGAGAGGCCATCCGACAGGAAGAGGTTGAAGAAGCAGGTGATTACGAAATTCGAGGATCGAACTGGAGTTCAACAGCATACATGATCATGATTTTTCTCGGTCTTGCATTCGCAGTCTATGCTGCAAACATTTTGGTTGAGCAAGCATATGAGTTGGCCCTTCGATTGAAAGTGCCTCATTCCGTAATTGGTACGACAGTATCCGGAATCGGGACCTCTTTGCCTGAGTTAACGATTGCTATCATGGCCGCAAAACGAAGCAAAGGCGTCGCTATTGGGACCCTTATTGGATCAAATATTACCGACCCACTCCTCTCTATCGGAATCGCTTCGATGATTCATCCGTTATCCATTTCATCCTCAGACAATGGCCTGACTATGGGAATTATTGCTCCTGCTACTGTTCTTGGTGTCCTCCTCGCACTGTTCTTCATGCGACGAACCTACCGTTTCGAACGGTGGGAAGGAACATGTATGGTTTTGTTCTACCTTATCTTCTTGGTAGTTTTACAACTCAATCGTTAAGTTGATTGCAAATCAAGACTTATGTCCGACTTCCATGTGGGCATGGTATGGTCGACTTCCAATTGGATGAGATGCAAGAGATGTTGCGTGAACTTGCTCGTGATTTTGCACGAGACGAAATACGTCCGCATGCAGAGCACTGGGATGAAGAATCCATCTATCCAAAAGAAACGATCCAACTCGCTCATGAGATGGGTCTGCTCAATCTCCATATCCCTGAGGCATACGGTGGCCCTGGTCTCGGCTGTATGGAAGAAGTACTTGTCAATGAGGAATTGGCTTGGGGAGACCCAGGATTCGCTACAGCTGCATATGCAACGGCTTTGGCTTGTGCTCCTATCATTACCGGTGCAACTGAGGAACAAAAGAACATCTGGTTGCGCAAAGTTGCCGAAGACGGTGCTCTCGCATCGTATGCAGTCACTGAACCCGGAGCAGGTTCGGATGTAGCAGCGATTCAAACTACTGCAATCAAAGATGGGGATGAGTATATCATCAATGGTTCAAAGATGTGGATTACTGGAGCAGGATACGCAGATTTCTTCTTCGTACTGGCTAAAACCGATCCTGATGCAGGATATCGAGGCATGTCCGGATTCATTGTAGAGTCCAATGCTGAGGGACTTTCTCTTGGTAAGAAGGAAACGAACATGGGTCAACGCTGCAGTGATACGCGTAGCATTACGTTCAACAATGTCCGAGTTCCAGCCAATCAATTGGTTGGCGAAAGCGAATCAGGTGGATGGATGAATGCTATGAGCGCATTTGATTTGAGTCGACCAAATATTGCTGCTCATGCAACAGGTCTTTCTCGTGCAGCCTACGAACATTCCCTTCAGTACAGCAATGAGCGACAAACGTTTGGAAAACCATTGCACAAGCATCAAGCAATACAATTCATGCTTGCAGATATGAAAACGAACATCGAAGCAAGCCGAATGTTGACTTGGAAATCTGCAGCAGATGCTGATGCAGGACTCAAGAATACAGAATCTGCAGCCCATGCAAAACGATTTGCTGCCGATACGGCAATGCAAGTTTCAACCGACGCAGTCCAAGTGTATGGTGGATACGGATATTCAGAAGAATACCCTGTAGCTCGACTCATGCGGGCTGCAAAAGTGATGCAGATATACGAAGGTAGCAGTCAAGTTCAACGCATGATTATCGGTAGAGAAATCACCAAAAATCTCTGAATAAGAGCCCTTCAACCGAAATTGTCAACACCACACCAATCCTCGGCGATGTATGGGAGCCATTGATGCGATTGTTCTTGCAGCAGGTCGCTCCTCGCGTCTTGGTCAACCGAAGGCCCTAATCGATTTGGATGGTCAGAAACTTGTCCAATATCTTCTCAATAGGTTGCATCAACTAAATGATATTGAGGTGACGATTGTAACCAACAAAGATCTTCTCGTCGATATTACACTTCTCTGCCCTTCTGCTCATGTTGTCCTCAATCCTGAACCTGAAAAGGGACGGACAGGTTCGATTCAATATGCGCTTGCAAGCATTCTCGAACGAAAAGGGCGCCTACCAAAACAGGTACTACTGGTGCCAGTAGATCGTCCGGGATGGACCGTTGAAATCGTGAATAAACTTCTGCAATCAAAAATGAGTTCATGCCCTGCTTGGGATGGTCGAGGAGGTCATCCATTGCTTATCACTGGAGAAGATATCAACTCAGTTTACTTGTCGAGTGCAGACGTTGCGCTTTCATCGTTGTTTCAAAGAGAAAAAATCCATATTGAATTTCCTTGGCTACACCTTAACATCGATACAGAAGACGATTTGAGCAATCTCTACCTCGCTTCAAAAGAAGATTGGTTCTAGGGCAAATCGTATGTGTATGTTCTCCGAGGCCAAGGTATGACCGCAAGGGTTCTAGCATGGGTGTTGGAACAATTGCAACACAATTCGCCAGTCGTTCTTGCAACGGTTGTTGGGACAAAAGGAAGTGTACCTGGAAAATCAGGAGCTCGATTGGCTATGAATCAGCATCAAGATTGGCTCGGAACAGTTGGTGGAGCAGGTTTAGAGCATCGAATTCTCAACCGCTGCAAAGAATTAATCAAACAATCAAAAGCCATTTCCGAAGTCCATACTTTTGGCCTCAACAAAGGGGCGAAGGGCTATGAAGTGCAACCACTCGACTCGCTTTGTGGTGGACAAGTCACCATATCATTGGAGTTGATGTTACCGATGCCACACATTTTATTGATGGGAGGTGGACATTGTTCTGAGGCCATCTCAAAGTTACTTCCGAAAAAAGGTTGGAACTATTCAGTCCAAGATACGCGAGAATCGTTTACAACTGTAGAACTCTATCCGGATGCTATCGAGCGTCATCATTCAACCGTGGCAAGTTTCTTTGCGAATGAAACGGAGGAAACGCTGACTCGTTTTTCGGATATTCTCCTACTTGGTCATGATTATGCAGAAGATCTTGAACGTCTCAAGCACTTGCTCCAACTTGCAGATTCTGTAGACGTTCCACTCGACGGAAAAGCATTCCCGAGAATTGGCGCAATCGGAAGTCGATCAAAGTGGCAATCGTTCACTCAATCCTGCATTGATGAGGGAATTCAAGCATCAACACTTGATGCAGTTCGCTGTCCAATTGGATTGAATATTGGAGCAGAATCACCTGAAGAAATCGCAATTGCAGTCATCGCTGAAATCTTATCGATGCATAAAGATGCAGACCTCCATGCCCCAAATTGGCGAGACCAATGAGGTCATTGTATGGCAGCAATGGACGAATCATGGAAGATGCGGAACGGTCTGAGGATTCCTCATCGTAGTGTTCTTGCTGCGATGACCAACAAACAAAGTCATGATGATGGAACACTTTCAGATGAAGAGATTGCTTTTCTCATCCGACGCGCAGAAGGTGGTTTTGGTATCATAACTACCGCAGCATCACATGTCCAAGAATCAGGCCAAGGCTGGGAAGGCGAATTCGGAGTTTGGGGCGAACATCATCTACCAGGATTAACCGATTTAGCTACGAAATTGAAGGCATTCGATGCTCGCTCGTTTGTTCAAATCTTTCACGGAGGTATGCGTGCTCCATCAAAAATAACTGGTCAACAGCCTCGCTCAGCGAGTGAAAATTATATTTCTGATGAAGAAGGATATTCGAGAGAACTTTCAATACAAGAAGTTGAAGAAACCATCGACGCCTTTGTCCAAGCAGCAAAACGCTGTGAATCAGCTGGATTTGATGGTGTTGAATTGCATGGTGCTCACGGCTACTTGATCGCCCAATTCCTAGGCTCAAACACCAATCGACGAAGCGATCGATTTGGTGGAGATGTGATGGCAAGGTGCACATTTTTGCTGGAAATTATTCGAGGCATTCGTGCAATTGTGAATCCTGATTTTGCCA
>JAYXXD010000016.1:0-25218 GCA_036019775.1 Thermoplasmatota archaeon | reverse complement strand
ATTGGTCGATGGAAACCAAAGCCAATGGAAAGGCGAAGGAAATCGTCTACATTGATGGAGGGCATCACGGTAATGAGTATCTTGGAACGGCGCTTGCATGGCTATCAGCACAATTCTACATCGAGGGTTGGGCCGAGGGTAATCAAGAGGTAATTGATGTGCTTCAAAGCACCGAGGTTCACGTACTCATAATGCTCAATCCTGATGGGAATGATATCGATACGCGATGGAACATCAACCAAGTTGATTTGAATCGAAATTATGATCACTATTGGAACACATGTCCAACTACGCAACCCGGCAGCGCTGCCTTCAGTGAATCGGAGACTGCAGCGAATTCGCAATACATGAACGATTACGTTTCGGATGCTGATCTCTACGTTACCATGCACACTGGCGTTTGGATTATGCTCTACCCATGGGGGAAGTGGGCAAGTCAGCCATCCGATTGGGAACTGTTCCACGGAATCCGTGAGGAAGTCCACGCCAATATCTCTGAGATTCCGATTCAAAACGCCAATCAAGGACTCTATCCAAACTGCGGCACGAGCCGTGATTATGGATACGGTGTCATGGGATTCCCAACCTTCACGTTCGAAACGGACGACGAACAATTTGTACCTGGGTCGGTCGAAGCACTCAACGAACGCCTCGCTGAGGAAATGGATGTAATGCGATATCTCATCACCAATGTATGGTATTGGAGAGCTCGTCTCGATGTTCAATCCATTCAAGTGTCGGATGATGAGGTCGTTCTGGATGTGGACAACCTCGGAATGGCTTCCACCACTAATGCAAGTCTGCAGTTTGTTGATTCCAGTGGTGAAGTGACGTGGACCTCAACGTTGTTTTCCGTGAATGAAAGCAATTCGACGGTTGCTACCTTCGATGCAACAAACCTGTCGTATTCCAAGGATGGATCGTGGCAGTTGTACTATCAAAAGCGCGTGATTGATGCTGCAAAGTGGGTGACAGAACCGCTTAATGTGAGCACCGTCCTCGTCGAAAATGATGATTCAAGTTTCCTTATCGGTTACGGATTGTTTAGTCCGACTACGATTCTTGCAGGTCTAGCCGTCATCTCACTTTTTCGAAATGAGGACGAAGAATCAGCATAAATCGCTGAAAATCATTCGCAAGGTTTCAAGTGTATCAAGAGGTTGGGTCTTATCGGTGAAACCATGCAAATCAACGTAAGCCCAAGTCATAACATCGATGGAACACTCATTCTTCCTTTGTTTGAAGGAACAGATATCGTACCAGAAGCCCATGCAACAGGTATGCACGTTGCACTCAAGGCACAAATCAACCGTGTTCTTGCTGATGGAGATTTCAAGGGTAAGACAAAGTCCACAATGTCTCTTGTTGGAAGTGAAGGTGGAAAGGCCATGCTCGTCGGTCTTGGAAAAGAAGACGATGCTGATGTCCACGCCTACCGAAAGGCTGGTGCTGCCGTTATCGCTGCTCGAAAGAAGACGCACGGAACCGATCTTACCGTTCGTTTCGCTGGTGCCAGCATCGAATGCATGGGTGCATTTGCTGAAGGTATGCTGCTTCGTGATTATTCCTATGACGAATACAAGATGCAAAAAGAGGAAGACAAGGAAGCAGAGCGAAACGTCCGAATTACCTGCGATGAAGGACAAGAAGAAGCCCTTGAAGAACTCGTTCGCATTCATACTGGAGTTGCATCGGGAGTCCACCTTTCACGTGATCTCGGCAACTGCCCCCCAAACGATATGTATCCAGAAGCATTTTCCGACATGGCTTGGGAATGGGCCAAGCAATACGACAATGTCGATGTAACCATTATCAACTACGAACATGCCATGAAAGCAGGCATGGGTGGTCTTGTCGCTGTCGGAATGGGTTCATCTCGAAAGCCATGCATGGTCATCTTTGAAATGAACAAGGAAAAGCCCGGTCGCTGTCCTCTTCTCGTCGGAAAAGGAATCACCTTTGATACTGGAGGTATTTCGCTCAAGCCTGGTGCAAACATGGACGAAATGAAGTACGATATGGGTGGATCTGCAACCGTCTTTGGAACCATGCAAGCGCTCGCATCAACAGGGTATGATGGCAAGGTCGTCGGCATTACCTGCATGGCAGAAAACATGCCTGCTGCAAACGCACAGCGCCCGGGTGACGTTATCACAACACTCTCAGGCAAGACCATTGAAGTTCTGAACACTGATGCAGAGGGTCGACTTGTCCTCTCTGATGGTCTTTGGAAGGCTGGTGAATTCGATCCTGAATTCATCATCGACTTCGCAACCCTTACTGGTGCTTGTGTTGTTGCGCTTGGTCACGAAGCAACTGGACTGTGGTCAAACGATGATGACTTCCGCACCAAGATTCACGAAGCTGGAAACGCAGTTGATGAATTGGCTTGGCCAATGCCACTTCTACCAGCCTTTGAAAAGGAAATGACCGATTCGAAGATTGCTGATACACGCAACCTTGGTGCTGGTCGATGGGGTGGAGCAAACACCGCTGCAGCCTTCCTCAAGCAATTCGTTCCTAATCGAAACTACGATGAGGATGGTGACCAAATCACATGGGCTCACATGGACATTGCAGGAACCTACTGGGGTGCGAAGACCAACACCATGGTTGGCAATGGTGCAACAGGAATTCATGTCCGCACAATGTACCACTTGATCACCAACTGGAACAACTGAATGTGATGGTATGCGAAGGGCTGTTCTCTTCTCGGGAATGGTCTTGTTTATGTTCCTCTCAGGTTGCCTTGGTTCAGTCCTTGATGAGGATATTGTGACGTCACTTAGCGTCGAATTGAGCACCGACCTCGTTACAGTAGAAACAAACTACGAGCAAGGAGAACGCATCTCATCATCAACGGAAACGATCCAATTTGACTTCTCTAAATCAACCTCAATGGTATCGATTCTAAAGTTTGGACTCAAAACAGATGATGGACGTTGGGTCAGTGTGGATGCAACAGAAGAGACAACCATCTCTCTGGATTTTGAGCATCATGGAATGTATGACATTGAGTTGTATGCTATTGACTCAAATGGAAACAATGTGACAACAACAAAAACGATCATTGTCGAACAAATCGTAAATTGGATTGAAGAAGATACGGGAAGTCCTCAATCTCTCTTTTTCGATGCAAAACCTGGAAATGATGGTATGCCTCCATCGTATTTTATTCTCAACTCGACCATCAGCAATCCATCTCCACTCTTGGAACTGGATGGAAGAGATGTGGACATTGAATGGGCGGTAATCAATGTTGATGGTCAATGTATGGGCAATCGAGAAATCGTCGAGAATGGTGGTTCAGTCACTTGGAATACGCTTCATTTCTCACCTGTTGAAATGCATGAAATTGAAATGACTATTCACGAGGGGCAGGATTCGGTTGATGTTGAACATCGCGTTGAATTACGATATACCGACTAGCACCACACAACTATGCTTCGGATTCATCCGAGAAAGACTTTGTATTACCTTTTTCACACTCTAGTCTAAGTGGAATTATGATTACTGTTGCAGATGTGGAAGATGCTCAGCGTAAATGGGGAGATGGAATCGTAAGAATCGCTACAGTTCACCGTGCTGGTGGCAATTACACAGAAATTGCTACAGAACATGTTGAAAGACTATATGCATACAACCTAAGCGAAGTCTTGTTTAAACCGACGATGGCTTCAATTGATCAATTTCGCCCAACGTTCGAAACTGCATTGTCCTACTTTGTGGCTTCAAACGGTGCATGTGAAGAGGACACAGGGTTTGCAATCAAAGGATGGACCTCTGTACGATTCGAGAATTCAGGTTTCGTCATCAATGATGCGAATGCTATTGCCATGGGTAACTATTTTTTCACAGGTGAAGATGGCAGTGAAACGAAAGTCGAATACACGTTTGGATACATTCGCGACGAAGCAAGCAACCTTCGCATCGTACTGCACCATTCCTCCCTGCCAGCATCTTCGTAGAATTTAATTTGATTTTAACAAATCAAATTCTTCTGAAATTCACATCCAACATTCTGTATACAAGGGTACCCCTTATGTCGTATACGAACTAAAGGGGGTCCCTTGTGTTCAAAGAACCTCTTGTTCATTATTAATGAACACAACTGCTAGCATAAACACCGACAGGGTTGCGAGGAATCCGACAAATGGAACTTCTGATGACTCGGTCACCACAGTTTCCTCATCGTTGTTTTCGTCATCAATCAGGGGCTCGACTACAAATATTTCCAAAGTCACATCGAGCATCTGAGTACATTGGTAACATGTGCTATTCTCAAGTTGACTCTCGAAGCCGATTGATGAACTTAGGTTGAGTCTTTTCGAACCGTTTTGTAGAGTCTCCCAAGAAGATGTGTTCAATGTTGCGTTTTCTGTAATGGCAACCCCAAGTTGAATGGTTGAGTTACCATCAACAGCAATAACATTCCAAACAACTGGGTTACTGATGGACAAATTGTGAGTCCCCAATACATCGCTGAGGGCTTCGAGGTTTGCACTAATTGTTGCATCATAATTTCCATTGTTGGTAAGACGAATGGAATCCAATGAATTCTGGCTTTGATTTGATAAAACCACCGTAAAACTGAGTGGAGAATCATAAGCAGCAACATACGAGTCAAATGGATTGATCGTAACGAGAATATTGACAGAATCAGTCGCAGCGTTTGCGGGTGGTATTCCGTTCATTTCTGTGACTTCTGCAGTAATGGTAAGTGCACGTACAGAATTATGTGCACCTTCTGTGGAAGAAACCGTCACATTTACGTCTCTCGATTCTCCAGGTGGAATAACAAAGATTTGACCCTCTACAAATTCTAAAGGCAGCCCATCTGCTGTTCCTGTCAATTCAATTTTTTCCTCGTATGATGTGGGATTTTCCATAATACATGTTACATTTTTTGATGAATTTTCTGCACCTGGATAAGAATTCAAGTGAACATCCCCTGGTGAGCATTCAAGGGAAACTTGTGCTGAAGGAGTTTGTGCCTGAACGCTAGGAGAGGCCGACAACATCAACATCCATAACGATGTTATTACCAATGAAATGATCATTGAATTAACTTTCTGATTCCAGGTTCCGTCATTAGTCATGTTTTTTCGCAACTCTTCTTCTGTAATCTATTTATCTGCGTCATAATTATAAAAACCTCTTGAATTCGAGTTGAATACAAATACACATGATTGTATTTGAGGGTTGAAGTATACCGCCCATGTGTACAATGTTTGCGAATCTATGGGCTCTTAGCGGGGTCTATTCATGCCTACCCTTGTACACGTAAACGAGCATAAGCAAGCCGTTGTATTCATTTAGTTCATATGAATTAGGAATAGTATGAAGAAATTGGACCAAGAACCACAACCTCGAAGTCCATTCAAGTTACTAGCCTACGCCTCAATCTCAGTTATTGTATGCTATATGCTGCTGCTGATTACGACTGAGTTCTTTGTCGATGAGCCTGATGGACCGTTTCAAATTGGAGATGGGTTTTTTGTTCTCTTGCTGATTATGCCTTTCTTGCTTGTATCAGCATGTGTATGGTGGTATGCTCTCGCTATGTCCATTCTTCAGTTGATTCGCACATTCATCGACCGTGATTGATCATTGACCTTTTTGAGAAATCGGCCGTGATTTGGCTTTAGTTTGAAATATGTCTCTGTTATGCATGATATTGGATGGTGCAATCACATACATTTCTTGCGAAAATCATCCATTGGACGTTTATTCCATTGTATGCGTATGGAATTTTCAAGCAAGTGGACGATATCGCAGCCTTAGAAGATCAGGCTTTGTTGATTTTTGAAACGACCTTTGCTGCCGTTTTCTTGCTGATTGTCATTTTACGATTGACGTATATGCGACGATTCAAGACATTTCAAGGAGCTATACATACACCTCATCGAATTCATGCATTCATTGCCAAATCCGTGCACAGAGGCATGTATGCGGCATTGATTCTCCTTCCTCTCTCTGGCTTGATTATTGCTGCCTTGTACAGCCAGGACATCAAAACTGGACCTTTGCAAGATGTTACACTCGAGGTCCATGGGTTCGCTGCGACATTGAGTTATGTGATGATTGCAACACACGTTTCAGCTGCTCTTTATTCACGCGTCAAAGGCGAAGGCGTTTGGTCATCTATGGTTCCAATTCTGAAGGAGAATGGGCCAAACACTCATCCAGTTGTTCAAAAAATAGCAGCAGTGGAACAGCTTGTCTATGACAAAATCGATGAATTCCTTCCTGAACGAAAAGGAGACTTGTAGGAAAAGTCAGGTTCATATACCACACTGTACTCCCAACTATGTAACCTCAGGTTAAGTAGTGGTGAAATCGATGGCTGGTGACGATTGGGAAGAGAAGATGTTAGATCAGCTCGAGCGCCTTCTTTCCAACATGGGCATGAACATGTCCAGAGAACAATTGCGTTCCCTACTCCAGCAATTCCGCTCACAATTTGAGAAGATGGGAATCGATGAAGAACGCATCGCTAAGGGCGATGTTAACTTCAACTTTGACCTGAGTAATTTGCAGAACTTCTTCCAACCTGGCATGGATTTCAATGAATTGTTCAAGAATATGGGGGTTGATGTTCGAGTGGATGCATCCCCTGTTGAAATCGAAACACCGGATGGTGAAGAACAAGACGATATGGTCCTACCTGCAGACGATGTCTACCTCGAAGGATGGAATATGACCATCACAGTTGATTTCGCTAAGAAAGAGCTTGAGCAAGATCAAGTTGAATTGAATCTCATCGATGGAGGGACGCTCGTCGAAGTTCACAGAACCACTCAACTTGCACCTATTGCACGAATCGAACTCCCACATGCTTGCGAGGACGTTGTTGATTTTACACTCAACAACGGTATCCTCGATATTACGTTGCGATTGATTCCTCCAGAGGATGCTTTCGCAGCATTGCCGCCATCGGAAGATGGTGACGATACCATTCCCCTAAGTGGCGACATCGCTATCGACTTTGCAGACGATGACGACGATGACGACGATGATGGAGGAATCCCAATTCTATGAAAAGGAGATGAATAAAATGAGCAAAGTAATCGGAATTGACCTAGGAACAACCAACAGCTGTGTAGCAACCATTGAGAACGGAGAACCCGTTGTTATCGCCAACGCTGAAGGCGCACGAACGACCCCCTCTGTCGTTGCATTCAACAAAGATGGCGAGCGATTGATTGGCATTACTGCCAAGCGACAAGCCGTCACGAATCCTGATCGCACAATGATCTCTGTGAAGCGTCACATGGGTACCGATTGGAAGACTGACATTGACGGAACGGACTACACGCCACAGGAAATATCTGCTTTCATTCTGCAGAAGTTGAAAGCAGATGCTGAAGCATATCTCGGACATGAAGTCAAACAAGCGGTCATTACCTGTCCTGCGTACTTTACCGATGCACAACGCAAGGCTACGAAGGATGCTGGACGAATTGCCGGCATGGATGTTCTACGAATCATCAACGAGCCTACGGCTGCAGCCCTAGCTTATGGAGCGGACAAAGGTGAAGATCAAACAATCCTGGTTTACGACCTTGGTGGTGGAACCTTTGACGTCTCCATTCTCGAAATCTACGATGTTGATGGACAGCCACAAATCGAAGTCAAGGCAACTGCAGGAAACAACAAACTCGGTGGAGACGACTTTGATGATCGCATCATTGAATGGCTTGTTAGCGAATTCAAGCGAGAAACTGGTATCGATTTGTCCAAAGACAATCAAGCCATGAGCCGACTCAAGGAAGCAGCGGAAAAGGCCAAGATTGAACTTTCTGGAACACAATCCTCGCAAATCAACCTCCCATTTATCACGATGAAAGATGGTAACCCTGAGCACCTTGACATCACATTATCTCGTGCTCGATTTGAGGACCTCATTGCAAAGCATATCGAGGATACGATGGCGCCTACTCGACAAGCCATGAAGGACGCTGGTGTCAAGAAAGGTGATGTCGACAAGGTCATTCTTGTTGGTGGCTCAACACGTGTTCCTGCTGTTCAGGCAGCTATTGAGAAGGAGACTGGTAAAGCGCCGTACAAGGGCATCAATCCTGATGAAGCGGTTGCAATGGGTGCTGCACTGCAAGCAGGAATTATCGCCGGAGATGATGATGTCTCCGACATTCTTTTGCTGGACGTTACCCCGCTCACATTGGGCATTGAGACCCTAGGTGGCGTTACAACGACCATGATCGAGCGAAACACAACCATTCCAGCACGACGAAGTGAAATTTACTCCACAGCGAGTGATAACCAACCTGCTGTTGAAATTCACGTCTTGCAAGGAGAGCGGGAGTTCGCTAAAGACAACGTAACATTGGGTCAATTCCACCTCACCGACATCCCTCCAGCACCACGTGGCGTCCCGCAAATCGAAGTCACCTTTGATATCGATGCGAACGGAATTGTCAATGTCAGCGCAAAGGACATGGGCACGGGTAAGGAACAGTCGATTAAGATCGAATCTCAAACTTCCCTCTCCGAGGAAGAAATTCAAGCCAAGATTGCTGAAGCTGAATCCTTTGCTGAAGAAGATAAGCGCCGAAAAGCGAAGATTGAACTTCGAAATATGGCTGATCAAATCGTTTACCAAACTCGAAGGACACTCGATGAAAACGAGGACAAACTCGATGCTTCGGACCTTGAGCCTGTACGAGAAAAACTCACAGAACTTGAGGCGCTCGTCCAAGATGGTGATGGAAAACCCATTGATGATGAAGCCATGGATGAGGCTGCTATTCAAGCCAAGGTCAAGGAAGTTGAGGAGTCGATGCATGCAATATCTTCCAAGTTGTACGAGGCTGCTGCCGCTGAAATGGCTGAAGCTGAGAACAATGAAGGTGATGGAAACATCAATGTTGAAAGCGATGATGTTGTCGATGCTGACTTCGAAGTCGTTGATGAAGAAGACTGAAACATCGCACTTATGTGGAAGTCACCGTTGGTGTGGCCATGAGCGATGTTTCAATCCTCGAAGAGACGGACCGTACAACCGGTCGTGATGCTCTTCGAAAGAACATACAAGCTGCAGTTGCCCTCGCTGGAGCTGTTCGCTCGACCCTTGGACCGAAAGGTCTCGATAAGTTGCTGGTCGATGATGAAGGGCGGAGTATGGTTACGAACGACGGTATTACCGTCCTTGAATCGGCCAAGGTTGAGCATCCAATTGCCCACATGCTGATTGCTGCAAGTGCTACTCAAGATCAGACAGTTCGAGATGGAACCACAACCACGGTTTTACTTGCAGCGGAATGGTTGCAAAACGCCTGGCATCTTGTTGCTCAAGGCGTACATCCTGCAACGATTGCACGTGGTTATCGAATGGCTGAAGTCTATTGCAAGGATCATCTTGATTCCCTGACCTTTGAAGCTACGTCAGAGGACATTCGGTCAGCAGCAATGACTTCACTTGCGGGCAAACTTCATCAAAAGATGCAATCCACAATAGCAGGATGTGCTGTTGAGGCAGCAGAAGCCATCCTGATGGAATCAAACGGTTCGGTCGTTGCCGATCCAACTCGCGTCAAGGTGATTACCCGCAGTGGTCCATCACTCGAACAATCCAAACTTATCACAGGTCTGGCGCTTCCAAAGAAACGGGCTCATGTTGAGATGCCGTCTTCCCTCGGAGCAGGATCGATTCTATTGGTCGATGGAGGACTTGAACTGCGTTCATTATCCTCTGATGTTCAACTGAGTGTTACCTCAACAAGCGTATTGCAATCTTTTCGGGAGGCTGAGGAACAGAGATTGCTCGAGCAAGTGAACATGCTTGTCGATCTCGGTGTGACGCTTCTCGCTTGCCGGGAAGGGATTGATGACAGCATGCATTCACATCTTGCGAACGCAGGCATCAAAGCGTTTCGACGCGTCGCAAAGAGCGATCTGGAACTGCTTGCAAGAGGGTGTGGGGCTCGTCTTGTACCATCGATTCATCAAGCAAAGGAAGCAGATGTTGGTGTCTTTATTTCCAGCCGATGTGAGCGTTGGGGGGATGTCGATCATTGGATTCTTGAAACTGATGAGGGTGGAGCGACTTTTGTTGCAACAGGTAGTACAGAAACGGTTGTAGGAGAAGTTGAACGTTGTTTCGCTGATGCTTTGGGAGTTGCTTGTCGACTGAAAGAGAATCCGAAACTTATTGCTGGAGGAGGTGCGACTTACATCGCCCTAGCACGACGATTGCGAAGGTACGCTGAGACTGTTCCTGGTCGAGAACAATTGGCCATTGAAGCGTTTGCAGATGGGCTGGAAACAATACCACGTGTCCTTGCTGAGAATGCGGGAATGGATCCGATTGACACCCTCTTGCAACTCGTATCGCTACAGAGCAAAAGTGATGACGATTCAATCGGATTGAACGTATTAACTCGCCAACCAGAAGACATGCGCGTTTCCAAGGTTGTCGAACCTGCAAGAGTTGTTGAACAAGCACTTTCAGGCGCAAGCGAAGCTACCATCGCAGTTTTGCGAATTGATGATGTTCTCTGGGCAAAACAAGAAATTAGCGTTCCAGATGATGTTCAAGCCTCACTAGATGGTACCGCTCCTGACCGTCGATAATGGTACCAATTTTCGACGTTTTTGAACCAGCCTATATATATTGAAAATTCGCGGCATGGTTATGGTTAACGTCGGTATCGACGATGTGGCAATTCATTTCCCACGTCTCTACATGGACATGCGAGATTTCGCAGAAATGCGTGGTGCAGACTATGGTAAACTCAACAAAGGCCTCGGTCTGAAGGCGATGGCCATCCCCGATGTTCATGAGGATACTGCGACCATGGGAGCCATGGCGGTTATGCGACTTATCGATCGAAACGGTATCGATCCACGAGACATTGGACGCATGTATCTCGGAACGGAGTCAGCCCTCGATGGGGCAAAACCAACAGCGACATACATCCTCGACATGCTTACTCAACGCTATCAAGAACGATTTGGGGAGGATTGTTTCCGAAATTGTGATGTTGTCGATATGACCTTTGCTTGCATCGGTGCCGTCGATGCATTGCACACAACCCTCGACTGGGCGGCTCGATCGAGTGAAGATGACGATCGAATTGGTATTGTTATCTTCTCTGATAACGCAAAGTACGATCTTGGTTCAAGTGGAGAATACACCCAAGGTGCTGGTGGTGGAGCATTGTTGATCCGACAAAATCCCCGATTGCTCATCGTTCCTGATTGTTGGGGCGTTTCAACCACTCCCGTTCACGATTTCTTCAAGCCTCGTCGAAATGTCAGCATTCGTTCCGTGATTTCTAATGTCATGACGCTCGCCCAAGAAACTGGACAGTCACTCAAGAAAGGTATCGTTGAACGCATGGTCAAACACCTTCCTGAATCAACGGTTCGACGACTTGGAATTTTTGCTCATGGGGAAGAATCGGTGAGCGTACATCGAGATGAGCCTGTTTTTGATGGTCAATTTTCAAATCGATGCTATCAACAAGCAGTTCGGCAGGCTTTCTACAACTTTAGCCAACGGGCTGTAAAGCAAAAGCGATGGGATCCTGAATTGGATACCCAATTTACTGAACAATGGTCTCGAATCATCATGCACCTTCCTTATGCATTCCAAGCGAAGCGAATGTTCCCTGATGTTTTTCGTCATGACCGTTTGAACACGCCAATGTGGACCGGTGTTGTGGAACAAATCGGCCAGCCTCCGCAAAAACCGGAGGATGATGATCCTGAAGCCTTGATGGCGTGGGAAAAAGAAATGGATGGATACAGAAGAGCGATTTCAAAAACTCCAGAATATCTTGAATTCCATAAGGAACGAATTGAGAAAGGACAACGTGCATCCAGTCTGATTGGAAACCAGTACACTGGTTCAATTTTCTTAGCCCTGATGTCAACGTTTGAATCCGATTTGGAAGACAATTCCAAACTTGAAGGTGAATTGTTCGGCCTCTGTGGATACGGCTCTGGAGCTAAAGCCAAGGTGTTTGAAGGAAAGGTTGCCCCTCAATGGCGTGAAGTTGTTGCACGATGGCAATTGTTTGAACGTCTTGCAGGCCGTGTTGCAATCGATCAAGTCACGTATGAGAATCTCCACAAAGGATTGCAGGAACAAAGCGTTGTCTCCCCCCGTGGCGAATTTGCTCTTGTTGAAATCGGTGAAGATGGGGCAAACGAAGGTGCACGAACGTACAAATGGGTATCCCAATAAATGGAAGTTGGATACATCATTGTTGTTTTGATAAGCCATCCAGCATCTCTTTGACGATCGCATCAAGGTCAAACTTTGGAGACCAGTTCCATTCTTCTTTCGCTACAGTTCCATCGATTGAATCGGGCCATGAATCTGCGTAATTCTGACGGATGTCTGGGGTGAAATCACACTTGAAACCGTCCACTTCTTGTGAAATAGCGTTTGCAAGTTCTTCTGCAGTGAACGAGTAGCAATCAATATTGTATCCTGCTTTGGATGGACCGAGTGAATCACTATCTGCATCCATCAACATCAACGTTGCTTGTATTGCATCGTCCATGTAGAGCATAGGAAGACGTGTGTCTCGACGAACGAAGCAATTGTAGTACCCTTTATTCAGTGCGGCTTCGAAAATCTCCACTGCATAATCTGTTGTCCCTCCACCCGCCGGAGCTTTGTAGGAAATCAGACCCGGATACCGGATTCCACGGACATCAATTGCATGCTTATCCCAATACTCCTTACCAAGCAATTCTCCTTTCACCTTCGTATCACCATAAACTGTAGTCGGGTTCAGTGCGGTAACTTGAGGCGCATGCTTTGGAGCATCTGGGCCAAAAACTGCGATTGAAGATGGTGTAAACACTCGCAATTGGCACTTGCGTGCAGCTTCAAGAACGGATCGTGTTCCGTCAATGTTCACTCTCCGACACAACTCTGGATTTTGTTCACCCGTTGCCGACAACAATGCAGCAAGGTGGTATACAGTATCCACTTCTTCATTTTGGCACAATTTGAGGATTGCGTCCTCATCCAATACATCAAGTGTGACGTACGGACCTCCGTTGCTCCAAGCGTTATGCTCTCCCTTTCGAATATCTGACGCGATAACGGACTCGGCACCGTGTTTATTCCGCAGAGCTTCGACAAGTTCAGTACCTATCTGGCCCATTGCACCTGTGACCAGAATCTTATCCCCATCCAATCCCGGCATACATTGCCCTACTTCTGACGATACTTGAAAGTAGAGATGGAACAAAGTTGACCTCCTTAGCCAATATTGATATGGTATGCGCGACCGCTTGAAATCCCGTTGATGGGCTTGAAGTACGTAATTGTCAGCGGGGGAGTGCTCAGTGGACTGGGTAAAGGTGTCACTGCAAGCAGCATCGGCGTTCTCCTCAAAAGCGCAGGATTGCGAGTCACTTCAATAAAAATTGACCCATATCTGAACAGCGATGCAGGTACGATGAGTCCGTTCGAGCACGGCGAAGTTTTCGTGCTCGATGATGGCGGAGAAGTTGATCTCGACCTTGGAAATTACGAACGGTTTCTCGATCTCAATCTGGCTCGTGATAACAATCTCACAACCGGAAAAATCTACTCGAAGGTACTCGAAGCAGAACGCCGAGGTGATTATCTTGGAAAAACCGTTCAAGTGATTCCACACATTACAGACGCAGTTCAGGATTGGATTGTTGATGTTGCCCAACGGCCCGCTGATGGTTCTGAAGAGATTCCAGACGTTTGCATCATCGAACTTGGTGGAACGGTTGGTGACATCGAAAGCGCACCCTACCTCGAGGCGTTGCGGCAGTTCCAGTTCAGAGTTGGAAGGGAAAATGTCACGTTCGTTCACGTTTCGCTCGTTCCTGTTATGGGTCCAGTGGGGGAACAAAAGACGAAACCTACACAACACACCGTTAAGGAACTCATGGGACTTGGAATTACGCCTGATGTCCTCGTTTGTCGTTCAAGCAAACCACTCAATGATGAAACCCGTCAAAAACTCTCAGCATTTTGTCATGTTCATCCTGATGCAGTCTTCTCAACACATGATGTTCCGAACATCTATCATGTCCCATTGATGTTGGAAGAACAAGGCTTCTGCAATATTCTCAACATTGATTGCGACAAGACTGGCCTTCTCGCAGAATGGAGGTCAATGGCTCATCGACTCGACCAATTGACACAGGAAGTGCATATTGCAATGGTTGGGAAATACACCGACCTATCCGATGCTTACCTCTCGGTGATTAAATCCCTTCAACACGCCGCTATCGCAGCGGAGCGGAAATTAATCATCGATTGGATTGAAGCCAGTGATTTGGAAGACTCAAAGAATTCAGACGCGTGGAATTTGTTGCGTCAGGCAAATGGCGTCCTGGTTCCAGGTGGTTTTGGTGATCGTGGAATTGAAGGAAAGGTGTTGGCTGCTCAATACGCTCGAGAAAACAACGTCCCATACCTTGGTATCTGTCTTGGTTTGCAAGTTGCAACCATTGAATTTTGTCGTAACGTTCTCAACATCAAAGATGCAACATCAACGGAATTTGATGCTGATGCAGCAAACCCTGCAGTCATCTTCATGCCTGAAATTTCAAAGACACACCTTGGAGGAACAATGCGCTTAGGTTCTCGTCCAACCATCTTCCAAGTGGATGATTGCATCATGAAGCGACTCTATGGAGGTGTTGATTCCGTAGATGAACGTCATCGACATCGGTACGAAATCAATCCGGACCTTGTTGATGAGATTGAGGCTGCTGGACTCAAGTTTGTTGGAAAGGACGAAAGTGGCCAACGTTGTGAAATTTTCGAATTGGAAGGACATCCATACTACGTCGGTGTTCAATATCATCCAGAATTTAAATCTCGACCAGGCCGGCCGAGTCCCCCCTTCCTCGGTCTCCTCCTTGCATCAAGTGGGCAAGATCTCCCTTAGGCTTCAAGAACGCGAATGACTCGTGTTGTTCGGTATCCTTGAAGCAATTTGACGAAACGACGTTGTTGGAATTCTTCATCCAGTGAAACGTCACCAGTATCAATCCGAACGCTTGACAATCCGAGTAATTTCGAGGGTGTTGCTACACCAAGAATGGAATCCAATCCTATGGCTCTCAAAACATCCGGCGAAAGTTGAAGATTGCCTCTTCCAATGAGGAAGCCTTGACCGCCCATTGGTGATAGAAGAAGCAAGCGTGGACCGTCATAATCACTCAGATGTTGAAGAAGTGATGTTTCATTCAAATCAGCATATACCGTTCCTTTGTGTTGAATATCGATACCGAGAAGCGTTAGATCAACATCAAGGTGTTCGCCCATGCGGCGTAACGTTCCACCACTTCCCCAAATTATCATGAGATTCGGATCTGCTTCAACCAAGTTACCAATGTGGTTTGCCAGTCCTTCAATTGTTTCTGCTTCGCTCGCCCGCTCAACTTGTTCTTTTGCCCCTTGCATAAATCTAGGGCTCGACGGAGTCCACGCTTCGCCATACATACGAACCTTCCATTCTCCTTTTTGATACGTCTCTTCGTCAAGGTCCATCACCTCAGTAATTGCGACCATCAAATCACCTTGAAGGAAGGCTAACAGCACTTCAGCAGCTGCATTCGGAGTAGTAGCGAAACAGCCTGAATGCATCTTTACCCCTGCTGGAACACCAATCAAAGGGGTTTCATGTCCATTTAGTGCGTTGACAATATCCCTGGTTGTACCATCACCGCCTGCATAAAGAATGGCATCCACATTGCTCGATAACAAATCATGCACCAACGATGTCGTGTCCTTTGCAGTCGATTCAGTTGGCGAAGGTTGCAACGGCTCATAGTCGACACCTTGCAACCAATCTCCTCCCATACGCCCCGTCCATGCGACGAACGTAGGGTCTACACCTATTCGATTCAAACTCGATTGTTGGAGTTCCCTGAATTTCGTAATGCATTGCTGCATTCGTGGCCCTGAACGGTCGACTGCCCCCGCTTCGCGAGCTTCTTTCGCTCGTCCATCACTGCCTTTGAAACCCAATCGGCCTCCAAGTCCAGCATCTGGATTGACAATGATGCCGATTCGCATGAAATCACCTCACCTCACTTTGTTTTCAATCATTGCTCTTGGCCATATGCAATCAAACAACCGATGTATTGATGGTATTTCCAGCAATCGAAGTGCATGGCCAAACGTTCAACCTCTGATGAAATCGTTCTTGATGAGATCATGCATGAAAGTATGAAAGAAATGGGGAAAGGCGAGACAATCAAACAAGAAGTTGAGGCCGAAAAACAACTCGAATCAAGTCCTAAAGAACATGTAAAGCCTCAATTTGGATTCAAACTTAGCGAAGTTGAAACACCCGATTCCTTCGTGGTCGCTCCCACCAAAAAAGAGGAGAAGAAGCCGGAAAAAGAGCAGGTTATTCTTGAAAGACCGAGTCAGAGTTTGGATGATGACATCATCGTTGAATGGTGATTTCAAGCGTCGCATTGATGAAGAGGACCGTCGAGGCATTGGTAAGAGGCGTCCTCATGTCGATGGTTAATGTCACTCTGCCAGATGGAACAGTCAACGAATATGCTGCTGGCATAACTGCTGGAGAAGTCGTGATTGATGCCCTTGGTAAGAAGCATGGTTGTCTTGCTGCACGAATCAATGATGTCGAGCGGGACTTATCCACGGCCCTGAACGATGATTGCACCCTTGAAGGAATCCTTGCTGAAAGCGATGATGGAATGCATATTCTTCGTCACAGTGCTGCTCATCTCCTCGCTCAAGCAGTGATGGAACTCTATCCCGATGCGAAACCAACAATTGGCCCAGCCATCGACAGAGGATTCTACTACGATTTTGCAATGGAACCAATCGGTGAGGGTGACCTTAAGCCAATTGAGAAGAAAATGCATGAAATCGCTCGGCGCAATCTCAAGGTTGAGCGTGTTGAGTTGGATGAAAATGAGTTACGTGAACATTTCACAGCCAATCCTTACAAAATCGAAATCATTGATGATAAGTTAGAGGATGGGCACGGCTCGACAATCTACAAACAAGGTGAATGGTATGATCTTTGTCTTGGTCCGCACGTCCCCAGCACTGCGAAATTGATGTTCAGCCGGCTCACATCGGTATCTTCTGCGTACTGGCGAGGTGACCAATCGAGGGAACAATTGGTTCGAATTTATGGGATTGTTGAACCAAGCAAAGAAGCCCTCAAAGCTACATTACATCGTATGGAGCAAGCGAAACTCCGAGATCATCGCAAGTTAGGCAAGGATTTGCAACTTTTCCATGTTGATGAAGAAGTAGGACAAGGCCTGATTCTTTGGACGCCTCGTGGAGCCATCGTCCGTCAACAATTGCAGGATTTCATTTCCCAACATTTGCGCCGACAAGGATACGATCAAGTCTTCACGCCACACATCGGCAAACTCGATTTGTATCGGACCTCTGGTCATTTCCCCTACTACCAGGACAGTCAGTATCCTCCTCTCGTTGAACGTGAATTGATGAAGAAGCTCGCGGATGAGGGTTGCTCATGTTCGGAACTTTCGAACATGATGAACTCAGGTGATATCGATGGATACATGCTGAAACCAATGAACTGTCCGCATCACGTCAAAATCTATGGCTCTCAGGCTCGTTCATATCGAGACCTCCCTCTCCGTTTGGCTGAATTTGGAACCGTTTATCGCTGGGAACAATCAGGTGAAATTTCAGGGATGACCCGAGTCCGAGGATTCACACAAGACGATGCTCACCTGTTCGTCACAGAGGACCAAATTGCTGATGAAGTCATGGGATGCATTGAATTGGTTCAAACTATTTTTGATGTTCTTGGCATGCATGATTATCGTGTGCGTGTAGGTTTACGGGACCCAAACAGTGACAAGTATGTTGGAGAATCTGAACGTTGGGATCGTGCAGAAGAAGCATGTCGCTCAGCTGCAGCAAAACTCGGTGTTAATTGGTCAGAGGAAGAAGGCGAGGCAGCCTTCTATGGTCCGAAAATTGACTTTGTTGTCAAGGATGTCATCGGACGGGAATGGCAACTTGGAACAGTTCAAGTGGATTATAACCTTCCAGAACGATTTGATTTATGGTACAAAGGAAGCGATGGAGAAAATCACAGGCCTGTAATGATTCATCGCGCACCATTTGGGTCCATGGAACGTTTCTGTGGTGTCCTCATCGAACACTTCGCAGGCAAGTTCCCCACATGGCTGTCGCCAACTCAGGTCCATATCCTTACAATATCTGAAAAGCACAAGCAGTATGCATCACAGGTTGCCCAACAGTTACGAGAACACGGTGTTCGAGTGAAAATCGATGACGGGGACGATACGATTGGGAAGAAGATTCGAACCCATCGTAAAATGCGACCAGCTTATTTGATGATTTTAGGAGATGGAGAAATGAACAACAATTGTGTCTCTTTGCGTTCACGAACCGGTGATCAAATCGCAGATATTCCAGTTGATACGTTTATCGAAAATCTGAAACAAGAAATCGAACAAAAAATTGCTGAACCAAGTCTCGTTCCTATTCACAAAGAAAACTAAATTCGTTGGAGAGATTGTTTCGTACTGCATAAAAAGAAGCAAGACGTGGGAAAGGTATGAGTGGACCGGTGATTGTTGAGGGCTTTGCCTCAATCGCCACAGTTCCATTGATTTTAGCCGCTGTAATTGCGCTCTTGTTTTGGCGAACTGTCGTTCCGCGTCAGTTACGTGGTTTGCAAGTTGCATTTGAAACGGGACCAAAACGATACGAGGTTCACACTGTAACAGAATCGTTCAGTGAAGCACGCGATTTACTCCGTAGTCGAGGCATGCGATTCGGTGTTGCGACTTACCTTTTTGCCCTTACAGGCGCATTGTTGCTCTTCTTTGAATACATCATTTATTCACAAGGATGGAGTGATGGATTTCATGCGCCAAACATTTCACTTGCATTGATTCTCATCATTCTTCCCGCAATTATTTCATCGGGTTCGTCCTTAGGTGCTCAAATCATCAAACCGATTGGTCATGGGAAAGCAAAATTGCAAGTATCGAGTAGTGCACGAAACACAGCCTACATCGCACTTACACTTTTCTGGTTCATTGGCGTTGGTTTCTTTTATTCAATCCTAGGAACTTGGGACATTGCATTTACTCATCGATTAAGCATTACACTCCTAATTGCATTTTCTCCTTCGATCGTCGCATACGGTCGTGTTATGGGAACAGCATGGCAGGCGCTGCGTCAATCATCTTCACAGATTGCTAAAGGAAATGCGTCTCCATTTCACAACCATTCACCTAACGCTCGTCAACAAGTGATTGCTCGGATTGTTCATCTCAACACGTTGGCAATGCCCGTTGTGGCCATCAATGCCCTTTTATCGCTCATTGCAATCATCGTTTCTCCTGAATTGTTCACACATTCAGATCGAGTGATTGAACTACCAGAATACCGAGAGCAAGCGACCATTATGGAAGAAGGTGGCATTCTCGGATTCTTCCTCATTGAATTGTTTTCAAACATACCTGACCCTGGTCTACGTGTACCTCTCGTAACCTCCATCCTCCTTTTCTTGCTGCTCAACGTTGCATTGGTTGGATTTCTCTTTGTGTATGAAGTTGCTCGAATTCTGTTTCTTGATGTTCAGGATGTTTCCGGCCGAGGAGGTATTCGACTTGCTGACAGCCGTTTGTTGCGAGCTGAACGAAGTCAGCAAGCAAAAGTTCTGAACTTTTGTTTTACAGGATTTGCAGGACAATCGATGCTCCTCTTGGCCCTTGCAATGATCACGTTTTGGGATTCAAGTTTCCTTCCTCAAGGTGCTGCTTGCGGAGATTGGGAAACAACGTTGTGTACCTACGTCGAAAAGGATGCCATGGAGGAGTTAACTTGGATGCTGGCTTCTGGGGGTCAAATTTGTTTTCTTTTCATTTGGTTGACCTCCCTGCAAGTTGGTTCAAAACTCGATGACATTTCCTTTGATGCAAGCATAAGTGAACAACGTCAGATGTTGACCCAAATGGAGGATATGATTTACCTCAAACAACGGCCATTTACAGAACTTATCGCCAAAGATCGATGGACAAAAGCGATTGAATATTATGATGAAATTCTGAACCCTTCTGAATCATCAACGCAAGGGCTTGATTTGCTCCGACAAACGAACGCAAAGATGCAACTCTATGCTGGATTGAATCGTTGGGAAGAAGCCGAGGAAAATGCAGTCTCGTTGTTGGCATTGCAAGCCGGAAGGGACGCTCAAGTTGCACGACTTATCCTTGCAGCAGCAAGCCTTTGCCAGCGCGATTTACCAGAGGCTGCACCCCGTCTTGCACTGCTCAACAAGAGCGACATTGAAGCGGCCCGCTTGCAATGGTTTGCTGCCGTCTTGGATTCGAAACGTGTTGTCCCTGATGCTTCTCAACCCGTACTCAGCGTTGATCCATTGATGCGAAGAAACATCGATCTGCTGAAGCGTACAGCAGAGGGTAACCCTCGAAGTAATCGAAAATATCGCAACAAACCTGTCGACCGACTTCTTCTTCTGGGCGATTGTGCACGAATGCGTCTAGAAGAACGCAGTGAGGAAGCTCTATCTATGCTTGAATCGTTCATGAAGCAACATGAAGATGATCCGAAATTGCCAACCACTACATGGACTCAGGGTCATGTTGTTGCTGCTTTGCTGCACCTCGATGCTAATCGACCAAATACCGCAGTTCGTATTGGACGAGAGTTGCGAACAAAAGAACCTCGTCATCCACATGTTCGCTCACTGATTCGAATTCTCAATGAATTAGGTTTACTGGATGCGATGGCAACTGAACCTACAAAAATGACCATGCTGATCGATTCTGAAGGAGATTGGGTACGAGATTGGCCTATTCTTCACACTGTCCATGTTTCTCCTCGTCTGGGTTCTTCCAAAGCAAAAAAGCATGCGAGTCGGGCGAATGCATGGATTGTTCACTCAAAGGAGCAATCTGTTTCTGACCATTACATGAAATCCAAGTTATGGAAAAAGATCCCGTATGGTGGAGAAAATCAACCACCACACGGTCTTTATCTCCACCTCTATGGGATTGTTGCGACCATTGCGGGTATGCCTGTAGATCTCGGTTTGCCGAGTGGATTAAACATTGACGACCTTGTACGAAGGGGTCTGGTTTAATCACACACGTCTTCGCAATCGTTCCATCGAAGCATCGGCTTTACCGAGTTGCTCAAGCGCAGCTTCGACCTCTCCCCCGCTTTGATATTCTTCTGCTCGAGAGATAGCTGCTTCAGTATCCCTCATATCCTCATCCGTAACTGGAATACTGGAAGCATTGCATTGGTTTCTCAAAACGGACCATTCCTGGCGCACAAAATCAAGCAATGCCTGTGCTTCATCCTGTTCACTACCAAGAGCATCAAGATCGATGGTTAAGCGTTCAAGCAGTGTTGCTGCATGACTCCATTCTCGCTCATCTGCAGCATCCTGAACTTGTTTGAAACGGGTCATCCATTCATCAGCATTTGAAAAATTTTCAAATCGATCTGTAATCTTCTTTCGCTGTCGAAGAGCACGCCGAACAGTCTCCATGGATTCCCGTTCGATTTGAATCACACGAACGACTCCTTCGGCAAGCCCAATCGATTGACCAGTATCTCCTGCTTCGAGTGCTGATTCTGCTTGTTCAAATCGATGCTCAAGTTCGGATGTATCAAATCCATCTGTACCCTTGAGTGCCTTCGCTGCATCATTCAAGACTTCGACAGCTCGTTCACGAGCATCACCATCTGCTTGCAATTGAATCGGAATTACACATGCTAATTCAAACGCCTTCTTCGGTGCTTCTCGATCAAGTTGTTTTTTCGCATCACGAATGATTTGTCGCAAATTATCGATGGTTGCGCCGGATTGTCCAGTAAGCAGTTCCTCTGCGGTTCTGATTGCTTCTTCTGCTTGCTTCCACCACGTAACAATCTCTCGTGCTCTTCGCTTTGCTTGACGGAAGAGCCCCTCCGCTTCTCGTAGTGAGCCAAGTGCAACTTCTCGTTCTCCCATTGTGTAGGACTTACGGGGCCGTTGAGCAAGAGGAGCGAGTTCCTCCGCATGTTGAATGACGAGAAGAGCTTCATTTCGGACAACATCAACATCCGTGGCAAGGGACAATGATCGTTCGATATCTTCAGTAGCCTCACGAAGGAGTCGCATACCAAACGAAGGATCGATATGGCCTTCTTCTTTCGCTGTCATTACAAGGCTGCTGGCTTGATCGACAGCAGCTCCTTCCGAGCGCAAGATGAGCAATCGGTTTTCAATAAAATCAAGTTCTTGGCGAAAGGCTTTGCGCTCTTCTCGCATATCATCTCCAGCAATCCAAAGATATACGACATGAACGAATATCAAAATGCTCAATATGGGATGGACCCAATCAACTGGCTCGACAATCCAAGTTTCGCCAGCACGATCACCTACAAGCATTCCTAGCACTGTTAATGCCCCAATGCTGGTCATCATTGCTCTGAACCGCATGACATCGATACCGCCACGAAGCGTGTTTGCTGATGATTGATACATCACAAAACTCAATCCTGCGAAAAGAACGGTTGCAAGAATGTCGGTTACATTCGTAGAATAGGAACGTAACGCAAACATCAGAAATACGGGCCAAATGATGCTTGAGGCAGCTCCAATTCGAGTACGTGCTCGAGGGTCGTCGAGAACCAAATCCTGAATCACAATGCCCCATAATAGGACCAGGACGGGCATTCCAAGCCCGGTGAGAAGACTTGCATTACCAACAAATGCATCTTTGAGTACAGGCCAAACCAACCAAAGTGCTCCACCGAGGCAGAATATGGCGCAAATGGTACTCAAGCGCTCGATTCGTTGGACCCGAATCAACCGCTCGGCCTTTATCGCTTCATCGATATCGCCCCAGAGCATGTTCCTACCAGACAAAGTTTGGGTGATGAAACCACCGACTGTTTGCATAATGGTTGGCAACAATGTTCAAGGGTGTGCTTGGATGGTTTGGATAGAAGGGGACATCCAATGAAAGGACTCATCACGATGGACGATTTGACCAATGAAGACATACACAGTATTCTTGCTGATGCTGAACGCCTGCTTCCAGTTGCTCGAGGTGAAACGTACCTCCCACTCTTGCAAGGGAAGATTCTCGGGAATCTTTTCTTTGAGCCAAGCACTCGGACTCGGATGTCTTTTGAGACTGCAATGAAGCGATTGGGAGGAGATGTTGTAAACCTTGGCGATGTCAAAACTTCTTCTGTTGTAAAAGGTGAAACTTTGTTCGATACCATTCAGATGGTCGATGGTTACACGGACATTATCGCGATGCGACACCCTCGCCAAGGTGCAGCACGCTATGCGCAAGACGCTGCCCGAGTCCCCATTCTCAACGGCGGCGATGGTGCAGGACACCATCCAACTCAAACGATGCTTGATTTGTTTACAATTCAACAATCGCATGGTACCCTCGAAGGCTTGACCGTTATTCTTGCTGGAGATTTGCGATATGGCCGCACTGTCCACAGTCTCTCGCATGCATTGGTTCGATTTGGGTGCCGGTTGATCTTTGCATCTCCTGAATTGCTTCGTATGCCTGCTGAGATTGTTGAGGATTTACGCGAGCATGGTGCAGATGTTACTGAAACTGAGGATCTTCTCGGCAATATCAACCAGGCTGATGTCGTTTATATGACTCGAATTCAGAAAGAACGATTTGCTGATGAAGATGAATATGCGAAAGTTGCCGGCGCTTACAAACTCCATGCACGCGACCTCGATAATGCGAAATCAGAAATGGTCATTCTCCATCCACTTCCACGTGTTGATGAAATACATCCAAGCGTGGACAAAACGCGTCACGCTCGGTACTTTGAGCAAGCCTTCAATGGTGTCGTTGCACGGATGGCACTCCTTTGCAGACTGCTGAACATTGAGGTCCCTGCAGCGATAGACGGAGGTGATGTCTGATGGCTGAAGAACACAACATGCGTAGAGTAACTGCAATCAAAAATGGAACCGTCATTGATCACATTCCATCAGGCCAAGCGCTCAAAGTGCTTGAATTGCTGAATTTAACCAGCGATACATCGGTTCCAGTCTCGTTGGTCATGAACGTTCCTTCAAAAAAGATGGGAGCGAAAGATATCATCAAAGTCGAAGATCGTGAACTAACCCAATCCGAACTCGATCGATTGGCTTTGGTTGCACCAGAATCCAGTATTGCAATTATTCGGGCATATTCTGTTGCTGAGAAATTGAACGTCAACCTTGGTGAGGAAGTACGGAACGTTGTTCGATGCACGTTCTCAAATTGCATTACACAGAATTCAAGAGAACCGCTACCGCATCGTCTGAAAGTAACCAAAACTGACCCGTTAACGCTGCGCTGTCATTATTGTCAACGTCCACAAGATTTGGATGAATTGATACATAATCTACTCTGATTTCACATCGAGGAGATCTCGCATATCACATGCTTTGCATGTTAATCCGGATGTTGGTGATCCACAACGTTCACATTTCGTTGGGTGCGATTGAACCGGTGGCACCTCTTGCCGGGCGACGTTTTTGATGTTGTCCGACATCCGTACCAAGCTATGTCGTGTCCCAGGGACATCTTGCTCCAATTGTGCCACAATGTCTCGATATCGCCAGCGAAGTGCCCCTTGTGCGTAGGGACACTCCTCATGGTGGAGAGGGAGTTTTTTGTGCATTGCAAGCAGATGAATTTCTTGCTCAGGAATCCAACGCAAAGGAACGATTCGTGGTGGCAATCCATCAACCGGTGCATCTGTATGAGGTGCTAGCCGTAATGTTCGCTCGATATCCCCATTTGTCATGTTCATCAGAACTGTTTGTGCCATATCATCCAAATTATGACCAAGTGCAACTACATCTGCCTCGACTTGTTGAGCGAGCGTATTGATTCCTTGTCTTCGGAAAACTCCACAATAAGAGCAAGGCATCGTTGATGCGCCTTCCTTTGTATCTGAAATCATCGGTAATCGCTTCACAACTTCATCCATCTGATGGAAATTCAAGTTCTCATAACTGGTCGTTATGAACTCAACACCGAGTGTTTCACACAGATCGATTGCACACTGCAATGATGGCGGTCGGTAGCCATCGATTCCTTCATCGACGCATCCTGCAACAATTCGGACGTCCCGACGCATGCCAATTAATTCCACGAGAAGAGTCAAGAGTACAGCTGAATC
This sequence comes from Thermoplasmatota archaeon, assembly GCA_036019775.1. Lineage (GTDB taxonomy): Archaea > Thermoplasmatota > Poseidoniia > Poseidoniales > Poseidoniaceae > MGIIa-L2. The sequence continues at coordinate 8 of JAYXXD010000016.1, read as the reverse complement.
TTTTCCAC
>JAYXXD010000015.1:0-25724 GCA_036019775.1 Thermoplasmatota archaeon | reverse complement strand
AATCAACCCATTCACAAGGAACTTGTATTGTGAAGGAAACACAGATGAAGATTCTCATGGAAATACAGATGGAGATTTCTCCATGTATGGTTTCTCTGTAACTGACGCATCAGGAACACCAACAACAGATGCAAGCCAAGATCTCGTCTATGTCTCAATGGACAACGGCGACGACCTCTCTTGGTCGACTGTCATCGTACAGATCTCTGCTGACGATGGCTCCTACACAGAATGCACAACACCTGGCCAAACCGCTGGCGCTGGCTGTGTAGTCTCTGACTCAGGAGCAACGACTGACGGAAAGTGGGCTTTTGGTGAAGAAATCACCATCAGCGAAGGATCAGATGATATCTGTGACGGCCCATGTTCCGTTCAGGTCAAGGTTCTCGACAAGTCGAGCAACAAGCTCATCTACGAGTCGAGCGCAATGGACGTTATTTGATTACTAAATCAAAATAAAACGATGTTGTAATCACGCAAACGAAGCTTGCGTGAAATCCGCCCCTTCATGCGTTCAGGCGCATGGAGGGGCCTTTTTTTTTTTAATTTCGTCCTTCTTGGTGCTGATCCCACATATGGAGAGAAATGCCCCGAAAGCTGTTCCACAGTGCTCGAATCAGCTGGAGATTTCCATCAACAATTGTTCCGATGATGTGAAGCAGAGGGATTCGAATTCCGTAGCGAACAGTGAGCCATGAGGCGAAAAGTATTGCCTCTGATGCAAACAATCCAAGATGCAATGTTGTCAAGGTTGCATTCGAAAAATCAACCTCTGCAAATCCTATTGTTGCCCAACGTGCCAACATTGCCACGAAGGCGCCTACCAAAAGAAGCGGAGTGAGGAGATGAAGTGCGGCTTCTTGTCGAAGGATCGCAGCAAACCGTCCATGACGACGATTGAACCAGTGGTTTCTTTGCTGGAGTAAATGACGTTGCAACCCTTGTGCACGTCGAACTTTCTGACGAGAGTGTTCCTTTCGTTCTTGGGGGGCATGATCAATAAAGTGAGTATCAGCATCCTGAATGACTCTCAATCCCTGAATTCGAACGTTTGTTGCAATTTGTGCATCATCGGCATTTGAGTTGATATTCAATGCATTGGAATCCAATGCATCGCTGCGCCACATCATGCAAGAGCCTTCAAGAAATGGAGTGCTATCAATTCGCGACTCGAAGGTTCGGACCATCGAGAACATGCTTCTATGTCCTGCTTCTTCCCTTCGTTGCCCAATTCTTTTCGGTGTGGCTCCAACACATCCGATGCTTGAATCACTGAACCATTTGAGTAAATTGGAGACTGTATTGGATTCAAACAATGCATCCGCATCAGTCATCAAGATTAGGTCCGATTTGAGGGAATGATTGATGTGCTCCAATGCTTGTTTTACTGCAGCAGTTTTCCCTTTGCGTTCATCCATGCGTAACAATTGGAAAGATGCGAACGAATCTTTACTATTCCATCGCTCAATGATTGAAACAGAATCATCAGTAGAGGCTGAATCAATGATAACGAGATTTGGTCTGAAATCTTGACACGTTTCAACGAGATTCTCCAACTTTTGTTCAAGGACTTTGGCTTCGTTCCAAACGGGCAGGAGTATGGTCAATGAACCATGAAATGTTTGTTCTGGACGAAGAAGTTCACGATTTCTTGCCAAAAAGAGATCGAGGCCGTGCTTGAGGTAAGGCAAGCCTGCAAGTGCTGCAAACCCGACTTCATACAACGCGGGTGAGAACAGCATGAACCTGTTCAGAGTTGATTCCCTCTTCACTTCTCCGTTAATTTTTATGACAAATTGGGGTGTTTTTCCACAGATGTCAAGTGCTCATAACCTCTGACTACAATCATGCCGACCGTTGTTCACGTTGGACCGATTTCGAGTCCAGGAGGCATTCAGACGGTCATAGGCACCCTTTCTGCATATCCTCCCAAAGGATGGAATGTTGAGACGGTTGAAAGCCACTCAAGCGGTTCCTATCTTTCCAAACTTCAAGCTTACAATAAAGCGAAGAATCGCCTCCAAGAACTTATTGGACAGACAGAAGACATCGTTATTCACCTTCATGCAGCTTCAGATTATTCGTTTCTTAGGAAACTCCGTCTTGCTGAACATGCATCCAAACTCGGTGCAAAGATCGTCTTCCAAATTCATAGCGGGAACATCCTTGCCTGGCTAGGAAAGAAAGACCGTGCAAAAAAAATGAGACAACGCCTCAAGGATTGTAAGGCAACGATCGTCTGTCTTTCAGAACGATGGAAGGAACTTCTTACACCGTTTTTGGGCAAATGTGTTGTCTCTTCAAACCCTATCGACCCCATTCATTGTATCGATGAATCCGTTGAACGAAAACAGAATCAAATCCTCCTTCTCGGTCGAAATGATGAAGTCAAAGGCCATGATTTTGCCTTTAAAATTATGCGAGAATTCCAAAAGAACGGATCTGATTTGACGCTTCATTGTACTGGAAGAGAACAATCGCCAGATGACCTTGACAATGTCATCGCACATGGTTGGGTTTCAAAGGAAGAGAAAGTACGACTCTTGCAAGAATCTTCGCTCCTCATCCTTCCTTCAACCTATGAAGGGCAACCAATGGTTGCCCTCGAAGCGCTTGCATGTGGAACGCCTGTGCTTGCTTCAGATCAGTACATTCCCTTCCTGAAATTACATTTCGTCCTGAAGCAGAGACGGCTGAGAGTTGGCTCGATTCGATCAACCATTTGCTTGGTAGAAAGATAGAACTCGATGATGAATTGAATCAACACAGCATTGAATCAATCAATTCCAACCTTCTTATTCTGTACCAAGGATTGATTGAACCAGCGTGACGAATTTCTGTCGCTCATCTTCTTCGCTATGGACCGATACTATATCCATATCATATGCTTTCAGCATTGCATTTGAAACAGAATCCTGATCGCCAAATGAGGCCACAACACCAAGTTTGTTTTCGAGGCAAAAATCCCCCATAGGAACATGTGCACTCGTCACAGAAGGACGACCAAATGCAGCCGCATCAAACATCTTCACAGGTAAGGCTCCTTGTCGAATGTTCTCTTTCTCCGGATTGTACATTGCAAACATTACATCAATTTCAGCCATGAGTTCAGGAAGTTGTGCATCATCAAAGGGGCCTCGATAATCCAGTTGTGGATATTTTTCAAGAAGTTGGCTCACGCATGGGCCATCGCCAGCAACAATTGGATGAAAACCAATTCTTTGACTGCATTCTACAAGCGAAACCATTGCCCCAAAATCTCGAATTCGTCCAAAGAAACCGATTGTTTTGGTCATTGGCCGGGGGAGTGAAGAAGCATTTCGGGCATTGAGTACAACGGTGGATTTGAATTGAAATTCTTGATCAAAATAGTTTGAAAGTCCTGGTGATGAGGTTAAGAATCCATCAAAACGAGCACCATTCTTCCTCAATACCAGTTTCATTCGAGATGATACAAGCCTTCTCAGAAAACTTGTCTTTTGCATAATTGGCCAAGCGTGAGCGATATCGTGTAGATCCAATATGTTGAAACGGGAATGCAGATTCTTTGTCCCAATTGAATCCGAATCGTTGTAAATGATGAGATCATATTGACCCTTCAATGAACGAAGAAACCTCTTCTTCTGACGAACAATACTCGCTGATGATGTAGCTTTACTTGTTCGAGTCCGTTGAATGATGTATCCATGTCGTTCTGATTTTGCATCGAGCGTATGTTCTCGATCCCAAGCAAATATCGTCACATCATGGCCTAATTCAACGAGCCAACGCGCATGACGTTCAACCCGAGGGTCAGGAGCACATCCATTAGTAACGACCAAACAAATCCTAGCCATTGACCTCACCCCGGATGCTGTTTGCAAGTGATTCAACACTCTTCGACCATGAAAGATGTCCATGAGCATACTTGATTGCAGATTGACTGTATTCACTGAATTCCTCATTACTCATCGAACTCAAGAATGATGAAATTTTTGTTCGCAATATTGATGCCTTATGTAACTGCATCCAAGGTCCAACCTCATTATCAAAACGATGTCCTTCATGGTCAAGGCCGACAACCAATAGACCGCTTGCAAGGTATTCTCCTCGTTTAAGCGGACTTGCAAGTTTCCATACCTTGGTTGCTGGCATCGGAAGAATCCCAATGTGATGTTCCTTCAAATGTTCAAGCGCTTCATGATGAGGCATTCTTCCTTTGAGGGTGAATAAATCTGGATTATCCGCCTGTCTCTTTTTAATCACCGAAACTGCAGTACCCTCTCCGATTAAAGTCAAATGACAAGCAATCCCAACATTATTCCAAGCGACAATATGATCCATGAAATCGAGGATTCCTCGATGCTTATCCAATCGGCCATGGTACACAAATTTCCATTCTTCATTATGTTCACGGGATAGGGCCATGGAATCATCGCTCATGGCAACTCCTGCCTCAAGAACCGAAATATTTGTTCCAGGGATGTTTAATGATTGGGAAACAAATCGGAGATGTGCATTTGATACAACAAAACCCGATGTGAACAATCCTTTTTTGACAAGCTTCCAGGAGTCTTTCCAAACCTTCCATTGTAGTTTGGCTAAGATGCCAGAATCGGCGGGTGGTGACCGATCCATCAAGAAACAAGGGCTATTCTGTTGAGCGAGGACCTTCCCCACTTGAACACCAACTTGCCAATCCATCATGTATGCATCATAATTCAAATCCATTGATTCGAAATACGCAAGGACTTTCTTTGAAAACGCCCTACTTTGAAAACCACGTACTGCATTTGCTTCTAAGCCAATATGCTCCCATTGAGCATTAGAATGAGCACTATCTGATTCTGGATTGATAATGGTCAATTGAAATCCCAATTCAATGAGGCCATTAGCGAATGCAATGGGTGTTGTTGCACAAAAATCATGGAAATTTCGATGAGTGATCCAAATCAAACGCATAAAAACACCGAACCAAAATCAGTCGCAATCCCTTTGATTGTAATGGTAATCAATCATTTCATTAATCCCTTGATAAAATTCGCTATTGATTGATTTTCCGAGAATCGTCTCAATTCGATTATTGTTCCCCTGTGAGTCAACAATGTCTCCTTCACGAACGGTTTCGAATTTAGCCTTAATTGGGGCCTTGATTAAACCCCTTGTAATTAGGGCATCATTTATCGAGTTAACCAAATCCAGTAGTGAAATGCGTTCTCCAGAGCAAACATTGGCTTCAGAATACTCAAAAGAAATTCTATCATTTACCAGAGAAAATATAGTTTTAGCTACATCTTGAACATGAACAAAATCCCGAGTTTGTTCACCGTTCCCGTAAATGATTGGAGAATTACCTTGAAGCATTCTGCGGATAAAAATAGGAATAACAGATGCATAATTTGAATCATCATATTGATTGGGGCCGAAGACATTGAAAAAGCGTAGAGAAATTGCGTTTAATCCAGCATTTCTACTCTTTTGTATTTGAATTTCATTTTCCCATTTTGATTCAGCATAAGGTGAAAGACAATCGATTTCCGCCTCTTCTGTTAGAGGTAACTCCGTGGGGTTACCATAAACAGCTGCACTTGATGCTTGAATGAACGATGAAACTTTGCTAGCAATCGTATTCTCAAGTATGACTTTCAAGCCATTTATGTTAATATCTTTCGTTTCTTCAGGTAAAGCCATTGATCTTTGAACAGAAACCTGAGCGGCTAGGTTTACAACTGCGGAACAACCATTTAGAGAGCGCTTAACGTCATCAACAACCCGAATATCTCCTTGAATGAACAAGACATCATTTTCCTCCATCCAATTTATTTGTGTTAGAGTAGGGGTCTTAATGTCAAGAATCTGAACAGTCCACTCGTTTTCTAAGAATTGTTTGCAACATTCCATGCCGATGAATCCTAAGCCGCCTGTGATGAGGACTTTCGGCATAGACATTCGGGTGAATCAAACTACACATATTCTTCGATTGGCAAAACGTTGTTATTTTGAAGTTGCTAGGGCTTCCTATGGGCCTACTAAGCCAACCATTCGTTGTTTTCTGGAGGGCTCGTGTTCGTCGTCATTACAATGCCTCTCGGTTTGAACGAGCCACTGAACTCGCTATGCAGAATGTGCATCATTCAAGTGAAGCAGAATTTGCTAGGGATATCGTACTACGTAGTCTTTACAATAGAGGAATGTGGCAGCAGGTCCAAGATTTTGCTAGTAAATTTCCGTCGTTGAATAGCCAGAATTATGCCGAAAAAGCCAGAATAAAATTGGTTGCTGGTCAGAACTATATCGACAAGCAACCCACGCAGTTTCGTTCAAAAATTTGGAACTCTAAAGAAATACTATCAAATTGGCATCAAGAAGAAAATACATTATGGTTACGTCACGAAAATGGCTGGACGTTTTGGGACATGCCAGATGGTTTTTCTCTTGAGGCAACATCTCCATCCCTACTTCATCTTGCACTTGAGGTACTGCTTTTCCCATGGAATCCCGAAGTCAAGAAGTGGGAGGTCGAACCGCGATTGATGGGGAAAAATCTTGCTTTGTCCTATTCAGGAGGAGTTGACTCAACTGCAGCAGCACTTTTGATGCCAGATGATACAATCCTGGCATATCATCGTAGAAGTTTTGATTCTATGCTAACTCATGATTTGGCAACAAATGTGTTTAATTCTTGGCAAACAAAGCGAGGCCGGGAAGTTCTTCAAATCGCTTCAAACCATGAACGCATTCGAACGTATCATGATCTACAGATTGGGTTTTCAACGGCAAATGCAGCGGCCGTCCATCTCATTCTTCTTGCTGATTATTTAGATTTGAAAGGCATTGCATTTGGTACTCCAATTGATAATACATGGTTGAAAAAGGGATCAAAATACCGTGATTTTTCCGGGTCTCAATATCTGAATTATTGGGCTTCCCAGTTTGCAAAAGCAGGACTTGAATACCTTCTCCCAATCAATCACATATCTGAAGCAGGGGCTCTTTTGGTCTGTAGTCAAAGCGATTTCGCCAATGTTGTCAATTCATGCTTACGAGGGACAGGAAAAAAGTGGTGCGGGAAATGTTGGAAATGTTTCCATAAGAATGGCCCTCTAGGTAGAAAATTTGATCCGACATCTAAGGAAATAACTCAATTTCTTAATTCGAAACCGCTACGAACAGCACAGCATGCACTATGGGCCTTACAAAAACAAAATCTTGAGGATCTTGCACCTCATTTGACTCCTCACATCGATGGTGATCTTTCATGGTGGGAACAAGCATATCCAAAAGGGTTGGAAATTCTAAAGCCATATTTAAGAAGTCATGTCAAAGAGAATACAGAGAAATATCTGACATGGATGGAAGAACCATATCCGCTCGAGAAAGTAAATTTAAACGTATAAATAATTCAGAATTTTGAGCAAAATTTGCCCAAACATCAAGAAGCAAAGCGCTAACGGTGCACCATGGATGGTGAGAAGCCAGTACAACCCTTGCCATCAAATGACGAACAAGATGCCGAGTTATATCAGAGAATGATGAGTCGAAACAGCCGAAACAAGAGAGAGATTCGTCGTCTTAGGAATAGTGTCTCCTTTCAACTCGGACTACATTTAACAAACGCAATTCGTCAGCCATGGCGCTTACTCATTCTTCCAATTTCGTTTCCAATTTTTGCATTCAAACTTGGCTTGCAGAGATTAGGAAAAAGGTCAATGGATGAGCAGTTACATGCAACTGCATTTGACACTGAAGAACGAAATCATAGTATTGTTCTCTTCCCAACAAATGGAGTTGGATTCGGCCACTTTACACGTATGTATGCTGTTGCACGTGCGCTGCGAAAACAAGATTCGGAGCTTGAGATTATTTTTTTCACACCAATGCCAACCTTGCATGTCTTGTACAGCGAACAATTCCCAACTTACCATCTTGCTGGAAGATACAAGCATGCTGATATGACTGCAACACAATGGAATGGTTTGGTTGAAGATATGCTTCATCTGGTCTTTGAAACCCATCGTCCAAAGTGGTTCATGTTTGATGGGTCCTTCCCTTATCGAGGAATGTTGAATGCAATCGCTACGCAACCCAATATGGAGAAATGGTGGATGCGACGTGGTTCGCTCAAGGCAAACAAATCGATTCCAGTCGACAGTCAACAGTTTTTCGACGGAGTTATCATACCAGGAGAAGAAATTGATCAGGAGCTTGATGAGAATGAACAACAAGTTGCTCCAATAAGAGCTATTGATTTAGATGAAGCATGGGATCGAGAATATGCTCGTTCTCGCCTTTCCGTTCCAGAGGAGGCAAAAGTAGTCTATGTTCAATTGGGTGCAGGCCGGATTAATGATATTGAAAGCGATTTGGAAAGGGTCCTCAATATCCTCTTCGAACACCAAAATTTGTATGTCGTGCTTGGCGAATCAATGTTGGGAGAACGATTGTCATTCAACCACGAAAGACTTCGTATTATTCGCGACTACCCAAATGCATTGTATGCTAAAGCCTTCGATGCATCAGTTCAAGCAGGAGGGTATAATTCCTATCAAGAAATGAGAACGTTCGGTATTCCAACCCTATTCATTCCTAACAATGATACAGGAATGGATGATCAGGTTGCTCGGTGTCGCAAGGCAGAGCATGAGGGCTGGGGGGTGGTCTATGCTGGCCAAGGAGAATCTCTTGACGCAAAGATATCTCGTCTTTTGACGTTGGAATCAGAGCCTAAAGTAGTTGAAAACGGAACTAAAGCAGTGATTAATCTCATGAAGATTGTTCCAAAATAAATCTGTCATACTTTTCCTTTGCCTCGAGCGCAGATGGTGATGTGAGCCAATCGGTCATTTTGTGCTCGGTGACTTCCTTCCAAAATTCCTCTTTCATCGGTTTCAAAAAATGATTGAGTCGCTTTTCGGTTTCTTCCCGATGCTGTTCGGGTATCAAATTGAGCGATGGTGGATAAAATGATGAAAGAAACTCCAGATTTCGATTGGTACCTTCTAATCTGTCTTTTAGAAGTTGAGAGATTTGGTTTTCAGTTTCAGAAAGAGCCCAAGAGAGAACATTTTCATGACTCACAGGAAATGCACTCATTTTCTTTTTAACTTCTGGAATCAATAAACCCGACTGCAAGTATTTTTCAGAAATGGGGTTTCCACTTATTTTAGTATCGAGCATTTTTTTCCGGAAGCATTTCCAACACTGTTCACATGATTTTGGCCATTCTCCCCGAATACATGAGCGAGTGTAGTCGTAGAATGACGTGGCATTTACTATGATGCTGGTCCCCACTTCACTCACACCCGCTACTGGTAAGTATAGAGGAATGCCAGCAGCAGCAAACATTCTCCCCCAAAATCGATAATGGTGCGAATTTGCGTAGTCTCTTGCGCCCTCGTGTCCAATTCTGTAGGCCGATTCCATTACAGTTCCAAATGCCACTGAATCAATGTTATGGCTGGCAGCGAGGCAGATAATCGGAATCGATGGCACCAAATCCGTCGCAAATCCAAGTGGTTGACGGATATATTCAACATCGCACTGAAGTTTTAGAACTTCATAACCCTCTTTCCGAGCGTGTTTGATCGTTGCATATGCCCCTGACTTGTTGTACATAGAACGCCATCTCTTTAGAGGACGATCCAGAAAAACGGAGAGTGTGTTCTCGGGCATCACCAAGAGACTTGCTGTTGAATCCGCTCCTCCAGAGAAGGCCAATGCAGGCCTCCCGTTGGAAGTGTTGTAGGCTTGGGATTTCGTATGTTCGAACCTTACTTCGTATTTTGAAATCTTAGAACAGGATTCTGCAAATCTGTCACTTACCCCCCACGGAATGGTGATTTCATTGTGAATGAATGGGTGGCATACTAACAGTGCAATGAGCGCGAGATGATCGGGATGAATATCATCGATGTTAACGCCCTTTGGAAGCTCTGTTGTGAATTTATTCTTAATCATGGAGATTGTTTCAGTATATCGGCCATCACCCTCTTCAAGCTCAAACGACCAATGGAGGGTATTGCGGAGGCCCATCACATCCACTCTCATGAATCAGCCCATGTGCTGCGCGGATATAAGTGATAGAGCATCAATTTCAATGTAAACATGATATGCTATTACGCTCTCGATTCTTCATGCCTCAACCGATACATGTTGTTGTTGGAGCCCGACCCAACCAAATGAAGGCGGCTCCACTGTTGAGGGCCTTGCGAAAACATCCCGATTTTGAGCCATTATTGGTTGATACTGGACAGCATTATGACCACGAAATGGCAGGGATTTTTATGGAGCAGTTTGGTATGGGAAAACCAGATTTTGCCCTCGAAGTCGGAAGCGGAACCCACGGGGCACAGACGGCAAAAATTCTTGAACGATATGAAGCACTGCTTCTTGAGAAACCCCCTGCGTTAAGCGTGGTAATCGGAGACATCAATAGTACTGTTGCGTGTGCCCTCGCCGCTTCAAAGCTTGGGATACCCGTTGTCCATTTAGAGGCCGGTCTGAGAAGTTGGGATCGAGGAATGCCTGAAGAGTTGAATCGAATCGTGACAGACAATCTCGCAGATTTACTTTGGACACCCTCTCCAGATGGAGATGAAAATCTTCTCGCCTCAGGTATCGATGCATCAAAAATTGTCAGGGTAGGAAATATCATGATCGACACGCTCGTAGCGATGAAACCTGCAGTAGAAGCATCACGATTTTTGGAAAGCATACCGCTCCAAAATACATCGTTCTCGATGGTCACGCTCCATAGACCAAGTAACGTTGACGATCCGGCTACCCTAAATATCCTCCTCAATGAACTCATCACCGTCGCTCACCAGATGGATTTGATTTGGCCTCTACACCCTCGTACAAAGGCACGAATTGAGGCTCTCGGTAGAATGAATGAGTTAGTTGAACATGATGCAATTCATCTCATGGAGCCTCTCGGTTATATCGATTTCATGAATGGAATTATGCATTCAAAATGTGTCATAACCGATAGCGGAGGGATTCAGGAGGAAACGACATGGTTACGGGTACCGTGCATCACGCTCCGTCCAAACACAGAACGGCCGATTACAATAACGCAGGGAACCAATGTACTCGCAACCCCAATGACGTTGCAATCGGAACTTGAAAAAATCGAAGAACAATCTAATGTTGATCAAACCGAAATAGAATTCTGGGACGGCAGGACGGCGCAGCGATGTGTACAATCACTTGAAAAATTCCTGAAGAGGTGAGTTTAATCATGAATTCTGCTCTTCGAGATCGTCAGGCCTTGAAACGCCTGAGGAAGATGGAGCAATCAGTGGCTCTGCGTATAGGGGAGCACATAACAAGAAGCATCGTTCAGATATGGCGCCTTCCAATTTTACCGCTAACGTTCTCATTACTATGTCTTCGAATTGGTCTCGAAAAAATAGGTTTGAGCTCACCTCCTGAACCAAGAATTGAGTGGCAACAAGAGGTTGAAGGAAAAGGATTGTTGGTGTTTGTTGATGGCTACACAAGTACGCACGTTTCCAGCGTGAAGCAGGATCTTGAAGATATATTCACTCTCCGAAATGATATTGATGTCGCCGTTGTTTGCACGTCTCGTTACCAAGAAATATTTTCAAACACAGATTTTCCATTATTCGTTCTTCCAGAAAAATACGATTTGTCGGATGATAGGATTAATGACTGGGGGGTTCTACTCGAAGAACAAATTGGAGGAATTTCATCCTTTTTTCAACCTTCTATTGTGCTTGTTATTGGCCCATATCCTCATCGTTCACTAAAAAATCTAGTTCGTGCAAATTCAGCCCTTCGCCTTATTCACGACCAGCGACCTCGATTTGAATCTAGGAAAAAGTACTCATCTCAAGTTTATACCCATCTATCCGGAGTACTTCGTTCTAGTCTTGACAGAGAAAATGTCCCTAATGCAGTTAATGTACATCGCGTAGACAAAATTGGAATGGCGTCATGGTTGTCCGATGTGTTTGAATCTATCGATGACACAAAGGAGAACACCTTTGCGTTCAACAAAGAAGCATCAACCCAACTCATTGAGATTGCAAGAAATGCAGATCGTGATACCAACAAAATCTCCGATTCGATTAACAAAATTAATTATGAATATGGTATTGAAAAAACATATTCTCTCTTGATGTTCACCCTCATTAATTTTGAACGTCAAGATGAAACCCAAGACAAAAAGTACACGCGCGACTTATTCGTTGCAGCAATTCGCTCCCTCGGAAGAACAAATTTTGAACACATGCTGGAACTTGCCGCGTGGAGATTGCACAGATATCAAGACGAACGCGCTGCGAAATCGGTAATTCAATTTCTTCGAAATGCTGAGCGTGTGGAGGAAGCGATGGTCTATCTAAAATACGTAAAGGATGAAGAATGGAAGAAACGTGAGGTCCGGACCGTTACCTCTAGAATGTTGGCTCAATACGGTATCAAAGGAGGAGATTCAAAACATTTCGACCCCCTAGAACCGTCCGAAGTTGAGGCCATCGTTCTTGCCGAACTTGAGCAAGGATCATTCCACCGGATTAAGCTTGAATTGAGTATGGCAAAAGGAGGTGTCAAACGCAAGGTGAAAGTGCTTCAAAATATTTTGAAAGCCACTGCTGAAATACATAATTCTCTGTTGTATGATTTGATTTTGGAGCATGGTTTGTTTGAGCATGATTCTATTTATCTAGCGAGGCGACTGAATACGTTCTTCTTGTTGTATGGGGATACGGCTTCTGCCATGCTTTCACTTGAATTAGGACCGATTGAGAACTTAGAGTCAGAGAAACAAAAGACACTGACAATCACTGCGAAAATCGATCATACTTGGTTAAGTTCAATTGGGCCACTTTCTGTGAAATCTTCGTTTGAATCAAAGCCTGATACGGTGTTGTATTTGGCGCACATGGCGTTACCATTTGAGAGCGCAGGGTATTGTACGAGGACGCATGGCCTTTTGACCAACTTGTCTAGTTTCAATCCCGAAGTTTCAGTTCAAACCCGTCTCGGCTATCCACTAGACAAAGGGAAATTACGACATTTAGAAGAGGATGAAGTCAAGCCCCAATTCACCATTGATGGCTTGGTTTATGGCTATGAACAAGCCATTGACCCTGGTATTACAGACTCTGATGAGAGGGCATACATTGAGCGTGCAACTCTTGCATTGATCGAGCGAGCCCGCTTGGTGCGTCCAGCCCTTATCCAAGCAGCATCCAACCACGTAAATGGAGCAATAGGCCTTACTGCAGCACGGGCGTTAGGACTCCCGTTTGTCTATGAAGTCAGAGGCCTTTGGCACATGTCAAGGGTTGCCCGCCAACCATTTTTCCTACATCATTCGAACTATCAAGCAATGGACGAGGCCGAATTGGCAATTTGCAAAGAAGCTGATGTAGTTCTTGCTATCACGCATGCTGTTCGACATTACCTAATCGGCAAAGGGGTTGCCGCAGAACGTATTCTTGTGCTGCCAAACGGCGTCGATACACATCGATTTACGCCGATTGAACCGGACCAGGCGCTCAAAGCGGAGCTTAACATTGGCGAGGGCACCATAATAGGATACGTTGGTTCTTTTGTCAAGTATGAAGGGCTCAATCTATTGGTGGAGGCATTTGCTAAACTGCGAGAATACCAACCAAATGTATACCTGTTATTGGTTGGAGACGGCGAAACCAGAAATGAACTAGAAGTAATGGTTGACCAGCTGGAAATTCGAGATAATGTTCGCTTTACTGGACGTGTGCCTCACGAGGATGTCAATCGATATCACAGTATTATTGACATTGCACCTTTCCCTCGGACACCCGATATCGTTTGTGAATTTGTCAGCCCGTTGAAGCCCTTTGAATCTATGGCAATGGGCCAAGTGGTTGTGGGATCGGATGTTGCAGCTCTACGCGAAATCATCACGGATGGTGAACATGGTCGTTTGTTCAAAAAAGGCGACAGTCACGACTTATATGAAGTGTTAAAATCCTTGGTTTCAAATCCAAAAGAGATGATTCGGTTAAAATCCTCAGGTCTTGATTGGGTTAAGGAACATCGTGATTGGAGCAAACTTGCATCCTATCTCCATACGGTCCATAACGCCATTCTCAAACATGGTGAACTACCCGAACTTGTGGGTTCAGGGCAGGCCTTGACGATTCTCAACGGACAAGTATCGACCGTCATCCAAGGAAAACCCAATCTCATGGTGATTATGGATGAATTTTCAACCACTGCACTTTCTGCGGATGCGCATCTCATTCGTCCGACACCTGAAAACTGGCAGAGCCTTCTCGATGAAGGTCAAATCGATATGCTTGTTGTAGAATCTGCATGGGAAGGAAACAATGGTGCATGGCATCACAAGGTTGGTTGGTACAGTGAAGATGAAATTGCTGATTTGAAAAACTTGGTTGAAGCTTGCAAGGATCGAAACATTCCCACTGTGTTTTACAACAAAGAAGATCCCGTCCACTTTAACAGATTTTCCAAAACAAGTACCTTGTTTGATCATGTCTTTACCACCGACGAAGATTGCATTAAGAGATATCAGGGCTTGAAAAACTCCTCAATACAATCCGTTGATTGGATTCAATTTGCAGCTCAACCAGATGTTCACCATCCTTACGATGTGATGTTATCAGAACGAGATGGCATTGCGTTCGCTGGAACTTATTATGCAGGAAAATATCCCGAGCGATGCGAGAAAATGGACATGCTTTTCGATGCATCAACAAATCATGGACTTATCATTTACAATCGCCAATCAGATGGTGGAAATCCTCAGTACGTGTTTCCTGACAGATTTACACCTTACTTACGAAATAAACTCGAATATCAAGAGATGCTACAAAAGCACAGGGAGCATCAAATCTTCCTAAATGTCAATTCTGTAGAGGATTCTTTGACTATGGCGGCACGTCGAATCTTTGAGATTCCAGCGTCTGGAGCATGTCTTGTAAGCGGGCCAGGATTAGCCGTTCGCGAAGTGTTTGGAAACACCGTTCCCATGGTATATTCCAGTGAACAAGCCAATGAAACCCTCACCGCTTTGATGGCCGATGAGGAATTCCTGCGTTATACTATACAAGCTACCCGCCGTATAGTTCTCAAAGATCACCTTAACACTCATCGATTACAAAAGATGCTAAACGCATCAAGCTTGACCCTTCAACGCCCTTCCTCTGTCGCAAATACGGTTATCGTTAGTGACACATCAGCATCGATTCGGGACATTTGTCTATGGTTTGCCCGACAAGAGATCGAGTTCACACATCTTGTATTACCTTCTAATCCCACTTCAAAGGCCGAGGAGCTTCTTGTTAAACTACTCCAACACCGTGGATTGACAGTTTCCTTTGATTACCTTGAACCTTCAGATTCGCCATTCATTCATATTCACAAAGTATTGGCATTTGACCATCATGGTCTTGATATGTTGTTCAGGGAAATGCAATCTACGCCACACACCATCCATTTCAAGTCATCAAATGGAGAAGTGTTGGCGACGTGCAAACAAATAGATTCTGAGATTGAAGTCACACTGGAGCATCTTGTTTCTCCTACAACTCCTCATAAGTTGATTTCAACCATTACTGAACATACATTTGATGAAGTTCCCTCAACGATCTTAGTTGCGGGTCATGATCTCAAATTCGCTATGCCAATTATTGAAGTGATGGAAGAGATGGGTATTCGCGTATTGATTGACAAATGGGCTAACCACAATAGATTCAACGCCGAAAAATCACGTACTCTTCTCAAAAAGGCTGATGCAGTATGGTGTGAATGGGCGCTGGGGAATGTAGACTGGTATTCGCATAACATTAATCCTGGAACACCCCTTTTCGTCCGCTACCATCTTCAGGAGCGGAACTACGAATACCTCAACAAATCAAAACAACAAGCGATTTCAAACGTTGCCTTTGTTTGTAAGCATTATGAAGAGAATGCGCGTGCTATCGGCCAAATTCAGGAAACAACTATGACTTCTGTCATTCCAAATGTCATGAATATTCGAGGCACCTATCCACGAAAAAATGATAATTATTCAATTGGTTTTGTTGGAATGGTTCCTGCAAGAAAACGACTTGATTTGGCAATTGATTTGCTTGAAGAACTTCTTCAACAAGATCCTCGCTACAAGCTCAAGGTGGTTGGTAAAAATCCAGAAGAGTATGATTGGTTGATGAAGCGTGATGAAGAACGTGAATATTATCAAACCATTCGAACCAGAGTGGAATCCAATCCGATGCTCAAATCAAGAATCGAGTTTCTGGGTTTTGTTGATGATATCAGAGAGTTCTATTCATCTGTGGGCCATGTGATTTCAACAAGTGATTTCGAATCGTACCATCTTACTTTAGCAGATGGGCCACTCCATGGGGCAGCAGCGCACTCTTTGAGATGGGATGGTGCCGATAGCATCTACACTAAATCATGGTTGAACGAAACAATCTCAGAAATTGCTGAATCCATACAAGTTCAGAACATCCAAAATACCACGGCGTTCGAAGCCGAAAAGCAAACTTATCATCTCGTCCCTCAAATGAGTTCTGAGATTGTTGCATTGTCAATCATTCAAGCCCTTTGGGGGGTGCCGGAATGAATGAATTCGTTGTTCATCGACATCGCAACCATTCCAAAAAGGGACGGTATTTTCACACAAAGAGTACCTGGGTAGATTATCATTGGATTCCAGCGAAGTTTTGGACCCCAAGTACGTACACACTTGTGCATTTTTTTGATTATGACGGAAATTTGCCTCAGAACCTAACTCAAAATGGCAGATACAATTTATTGTGTATTGTAGACAGAAGTGGATTGAATAGCCGTGGAAGTTGGTTCTTTGGAAACCAAGGCGCTCCTACAACGTTAAATTTCGTAATGGATTTTATCACTCAATTTTGCCAAGCTGGTCTCATAGGCCTGGGAAACATAATTTTTTCCGGGGAGGGTATGGGGGGGCACATGGCGTTGTTTTGCCAGCAAAAATTTGAATCCGCCATTTCAGTGGTTCACAACCCTACGACAAACCTAGTTCAATCAGAATGTGTAGTGGCTACAAACTCCTCCCTTTTTGGAGATATTTTTTCAAAGTCTAAACCTCATGATTTCCAGGACCTTACGAAGTTAATCCAGAGTAACAAATCGTCCTACTGCCAAATCTTCCTCACTTCTGATCATGATGCCAAATCTAAATTTTACATTGAACATCTTATTCCTCTTTTGGCCCTAGATAACGTTTCAGATTTAGGAAAAAATCAACTGTTATTCGATGCTATTTTTCGTCTTATGGAAGAAAACTTGCCATCAGTTACAAGAAAGTTTGACATCATACGCAAGATACCACCAATTCCAAATTCGGAGATTTATCCAGTAAATGTCAAGATATCCTCCCGACCTGAATATTGCATAGACAAGGATTTTTCCTTTAACCTCGATCCATTTGAAGATAGATCATGGCGATTTTGGTATCAAAATCTTTCTTGGTTGGAAGAGCATCTGCATTCATTGGAAGATACCGTACAGCAGGAGCAGCAATTTGAAACAATCTTTTCAACATGGATGCATCATATTATTCCAGATAATGGGCATGATGAGGAATTTTTCTATCACGATCATTCACTGGCGTATAGAGCAATTCATCTCATGAATTGCTGTAAATTTGCTACCAAAAAAATCCTGCCCTATGTTAAATCTCACATTCATGATATCGGCACTTTGTTAATGTCTCCACTTGAAGATAATTCGCTTTCAAACCACGCTTATGATCAAGCGATTTCGCTTTTCCTTATTGCGCATCAACTTCATGAAGACGATGAATGTAAACCTGTTTGGGAAAAAGTAGCTTTAGAGCGATTGAAAAGAGAGCTAGAGTATTCGTTCACAGCAGATGGAGTACATGTTGAAAACTCCCCCTCTTATCATCATGGAATGATCACCAATATTCACAAATCTTTGACAAAGGTACTGAAAAGAAACCAACACCCCGAGATAAAAAAGCATCTTGAAGAATTGGAACAATCAGTTCCATTCTTACGATGGATTATTCGTCCAGACGGAAAGGTTCCCCCCATTGGAGATAGTGAGGAGAAACAAGTTTCAACTATTTTGGCCCGTAGAATAAGTCCTACTATTTTTCAAAATAAAGCAGAGGGAATGCGGGTTTTTGGTGAAGGTTATGCAATATGGCGCTCTGATGAGAAAAATTTCCACATGACCCTCAAATCATGTCAACATGGACGTTTTCATCGCCATGATGATGATTGCAGCATGACACTATGGTTCAATGGAATGAACCTGATTCACGATGCTGGCTTATTGTACTACAAGGAGCGAGATCGGAATCGAATTTTTGTTCGCTCGGTACAAGGGCATTCCGGGTTTGAAGTACCAAAGGTTAAGCCGATTCGAAATATGCTCGATAGAAATGCACAGAATGCCAAAGTCGAAACTCTATCTGAAATGAAAGCAAAGGGAACTCAGGGGATGTATGCAAATCACAGTATGAATCGAACGATAGAAACTGATTTCAACAATGTGATTATTGTCGATCAATTCTGTCAGAGATCCATTGATAAAGGCGTGAAGCAAAATTTCCTCATCTCTCGTCATTGGAATGTTGAACTCCTTGCCGACAGAGTTTTGCTTTCCGATGAAAAATATGCTTGGTCATTTTCGGCCGGAGATGAACACCTCATGAAATCTGCCACAATTGAGGAGGTCATTGTTTCAAAGCTAAAAAATAAAACTGAACCAGCATACAAGCTCACTTTCACTCCCAATTCCTTAACAACGCGACTTGT
Organism: Thermoplasmatota archaeon; assembly: GCA_036019775.1. Classification (GTDB taxonomy): domain Archaea; phylum Thermoplasmatota; class Poseidoniia; order Poseidoniales; family Poseidoniaceae; genus MGIIa-L2. The sequence continues at coordinate 6,942 of JAYXXD010000015.1, read as the reverse complement.
GATTCAATTAGACAGTGATTCTGATACTGAGCAGACAAATATTGGAAAGAAAATCACCCTGCATCACGATAAATTTGGAGACACAGAATTGACTTTACCAATCGATTGGTCAATGAATCCACACGGCAATAAAAACTGGATGCACCATTTGAATTCATTAAGGTGGCTGGGTAAACATCACTCTCCAGAACAAATCATCGAAGACTTCTACACTTACCATTTCTTGAATAAGAATCGTCATCCATATTTTAACACTCGGGCAGGCGACCACACAATTTCAATTCGTTTGATTAAATGTTGCAACATGTACGATAATGCCTCATCCTCCATGAAAACTTTACTTGAAAAAATCATGCAATTTGATATTTCTAGTTTGATGAAAGAGAGTGTATATCGTCCCGGCCATAATCATGGCCTCATGGTAGATGTTGCATTACTTCAAGCATCAAAAATTAACAAATATTGTTCAGAAATAATCGATACGCTTCATGTTCATGAGAGAGCGAAACAAACCCTTTCAGACATGTTCTTTTCTAACGGTCTAACCAAAGAACATTCCTTGTCATACCAACTATGGAACTTGAATTATGCAATAGAATTTTTCAAAGAATCAAGCTCTAAACCTCTTGTGAAGGCAAGTGAAGAGGAATATCGAACATTTTCAAAGGAATTTATCGATCATTTCCTAGTTGACCCCAACTGCCAATTTCCGATTGGTGATTCATTCCGCAAAATCAATCGCAACCTGTACGAGAAATTATTTTCATCCAAACCACAAACGACATCAGGTACGTATCACAATGATCAATTTTCATCGGTTCGCTATGAAAATCAGTATTCGCAAATGATTCATGCAACACTGGTCTCTGGATACAATTCTCATATTCACAAACAAGATGATGATCTCTCGTTTTGCTTAGCCATTGACGGTAAGATCATTATCGATGATGCTGGATATACAGACACAGCAACAGCAGAACAACATGCATTCCTCGCATCTACTGATGCCCACTCTATGTTGACAATGCCAGGGTTAGAATTTCTTGAAAATCAGGGTAAAGGGTCCTCAAGTGTAAATCCGATTTCAGAGATCGACGGCAACTATCGTCTCTCAGGAAATCATCAGCGTATACCGAACACTCTGATTGGACGTGAAGTTTTGGCAACTGCTCATGGCATTACAATCAATGATAGCGTTGAATCATCTGATCAACTTGAATCAGAGATTGTTAAAAGAAGATTTGTTGTTAACCCCGATTTTAATATTGAGATAGTTGATACACGTGGAGTGAGCATAACTAATTTCGATGGAAGAGAGGTTGTATTTGTACAATCAAAGGACGCTACCTTTACTTCTTTCAAGGACGGTGTATATGTGGGCATGGATAAGCGACACACCGAGCTTCTCAAAGGCTTCGATATAGTTGCTAAGGTCGCTGATTTGGGTGCGATTCATATTGAGTTTAGAGAATAAGGGTGCGAGTCACGGTTTTAGTTAATCATTTGTTAGGTGTGTGTTATGTTTAATTACTCGAAATTCCAAGATATGGATTTCAATAAGTTATTTTGCGATAACGTTCTAATCATTCAATACGGGAAGACAAACAAAAAGCAACTCAACAATCTGACCAAGAGGTTTAGACACAGTTGTGAACTTGGCGGCAAGTATCACCTCTTTTCAGATGCACCTGTGTCTGAATCTACCACATCATTTACTCTTTTCACTGGATACGCAATAAAAGAAGATATGTTTTTGCATAATCATAACTACCATAATTACTCCTTCCAGGAAGATTACATAGGGAACTATCTCTTTGTTGAATTTGATAAGGAAAAACAGACACTTTCAATAAAGACCGACTTTTTTACCAATGCAATGAAATTCATTTACAAAAATGAGAACTTGGTTCTATTCTCAAACAACCTACCCTGTCTCCTCCAAGCGATTCAATATTTTGTTCAGGAGGTAACCTATAATTTCAACAATATCAATTTCAATCTCAAAATTGCCATAGAAGTATCTGAATCCACAAATTATTTCCCTTATTTCAATCAGTTCAACATTGAACGAAGTGAAATCATTGGATATGAATATGTCAAACCGTTTTATGATTTATTTTTTGATCGGGCAGGGGAGATATCTTACACAAAAAAACAGATCATTCGAAAAAGGCGACATGAATATGATTTCGATTACTATGTGAAAGAATCGAAAAAAGAAATGATTGATGCCTACAATGCCTTGGCAAGCCAATTTCCAAACTATGAATATTGTTCAGATCTAACTGCTGGCGCCGACAGTAGATGTCTATTATCTATTTTTCTTGAACATGGCGTTCATGAAATGAATTATCAAGTTCAGTTGAAAGGCAAAAAAAGTGTTGCATCCATTGGAATGACGGATGCATATTACTTTCAATACTTTAGAGAGCGATTTGATTTGAGCGCAGTAAGTTTGTCAAGATATATTGACGGACATTATTCCAAAGAAGAATATGAACTATTGGAGGAGCATTTTTTCTCAAGAAATCCGCATCAATATCAAGGCATATCAAATAATCTAGTTTACAATAAACTCTTGTTATTCAGAGGAGGATATGGAGAGATTTTTAGGAATTATCTCAATTTCGTATCCTCAAATGAGTTGGAAGATTATTTTCGTAGACAAATTAATTCTGATGAGTTATACATTGAGCTCAAGAGATTCCTAACTGAACACTATGGTTTTTTATCTCAAGATCTTTGTCAACAGCACAATCTAAATTATATTTTTTTCAGGCAACGAGAAACTGTTGTTTACAACAAAATAAAATATCCATTCTACAATCTTCTTCAATCAAAGAATATGTATTTCGCAAAAGAACTAGCCAACCTATCAGACGACAATTATGCCTTGCTGAAGGAAATTTACACTGAAGACCTCCGGCATGTAAACATCAACAATCGGAACAGAATATCTGATTCAGTACTTATCGAGGATATCAATATTGATTCACTTTATGAATTGAGGAAAAACGCTGAAATCATCAGTCAGGGACTCACAATCAATCGAAAATTAGGCGATGATTACTTTTTTGATAAGCTTCTTTCTAATCTCGAGTTCATAAAAATGGAATTCCTAAATCACCATCAAGACTCTAAATTTGTTTCAGATTTGATTGAATCAATTCAAAGAAATAGGGACTCTTTCAATAACTGGCGAATCAAAAATTTACATTACAGGATAAAGAAACTAAAGCATACTCTTGAACTAAACTTTCCAAATCTGTAAGTTTTTTGTCACCCTCTAATTACTTGAGTGTGTGTCTCGGATGAGATCTGCAAATCGTTTTGATATTGAATATGGATTGAATACTTCTCTGACTCTTTTCTGTAATTTTGCACGATCCCATGGATGCGACAAACATGCACCGATGGCATCCGCAATTGAGCGTGGCGAATAATCAGCAAGAGCAATTCCACATTTCATTCCCATCTCACTTTCGATGGTCTCTATGGAAGGGCCAAATCCAACAATAGGTAGCCCGTGATCTAGCGCTTCAAGATAAACTAGTCCAAAAGCCTCATACTCACTTGGCATACAGAAAATATCAGCTTCATTGAGGTAGTTACTTACTTCAGAATCCGATAAATTATTTTCAATTTTTACTTTATCATTCAAATTATTTTGAGAGAGATATAGATTTATTTCACTTTCTTCTTTCCCACTACCGATGATAATCAATTCGAGATTCTCTAGGAAATGGAGCGCCTTAACCAATTGAAACGGATTTTTATGCGGTAATAAATTCCCAAGATAGACTATTTGACCTTTTTTTGGCTTGACTTTAGTTGTGTTTTGATTAATAGAAAGCACAGGCAGTGGTGGCGGCAAAATAGAAATTTTACAATCCGGTCTTTTCACAAATTCATCCATCTCATCATGGCAGTGCTTTGATAGGAATAGAAGATGATCAATTTTTGTCAAAGTTTTGTTAACACGATTCAAATTCTGAGGATATCGCTGATCATTTTCAGGTCTACAGTACAACCATGAATGTGCAAATCCGATTATGGTTGCATGAGTTTCAATCTCACTGATTGCAGCAGACCAAGCATTTGAGATATGATGGAAAACAATACAATCTGGCTGAACTTCTTGAATTATAGATGTCATTCTTTGTTTCGAATTTCCTTCTCGATTTTGTAAATAAGGTACGCCGGTTTTGGGATCTGAATCCTGATCGGAATTTAGAGCGGCAACTCCGACGAGTTCTATACCTAATTCAGGTTTGTCCATCCAAGATTGAATTAACGACGAGTGAAATCTTGCAACACCTCCTTTCGTCTTTCCTCCATTTTCTGGATTGACTGAGCCTACCGATAGTACTCGCACCATGATTGCACCAAGGTGAAAATCGACTTAGTATTTGTTGGTTATATACAACGAATTCCGTGTATGCATATGCATCTATAACGGTAAGGATAAGCTCAATGATTCTCATCCTTTTGTCCATCGGCATAAAGATTTAGACCTTGATCGACATCTCCTTCATACAATATTGAACCACAATTGAGAACGACTATTCGGTCACAAATGGTCTTTAACATTCCGAGTGAGTGCGAAACAATTACCACTGTCCCAGATTCGGAAATCATTTCTTTTACTCGCCTTTCGCTTTTCTTTCGAAACGAAGCATCACCGACGCCGAGTACTTCATCAATCAATAATAAGTCGGGCTTAAACGCGGTTGCGACGGATATTCCTAACCTTGATTTCATGCCTGAAGAATACGTTCGGATTGGACGATCGAAGTGATGATCGAGTTCAGCAAAAGATTGGATTTCCTCGATTAGTTGGTCAATTTGTTCCGTAGTTCGCCCCATCAAGGCGCCGTAAAGGTAGGCATTCTCACGTCCAGTCAGTTCTTTGTGGAACCCAACGCCAACGCCAGCAAGAAGCGAGACGCTTCCGCGGGCAGCGATAGTTCCTGCATCAGGGGGGAACACACCAGCCATCATTTTCAGTAATGTGCTCTTGCCCGAACCATTTCTCCCGATAATGCCTAAGACCTCGCCTTCCTCAATCTTCAACGAAATGTTTCGAACACCAGAGGGTTGGATGTTTTCTTTTCGGTATTGACGTGGCACTGGGTATTCCAGCGTAATACCATCAAGCCTCATCACGACAGTCATACATTCACCACCGCTCGATGTGCTTTACGTTCGAAGATAATCGTCCCAAAAATGTAACACAAGATGGCCATAGAGAAGCACATAAGATAACCATAGGTTGGTATTGCAGACGAAGTTCCAAGAATAGCATCCCTCATTCCAGTTATGGGAACAACAGTCGGATTAAGGTGTGCAATAATTGCATGCCAGCCATCACCGAATCGGTTACTAAACATATCATAGGTCCACATGACCGGAGAAAGGAAGAATCCAGCACGGACAAGGAAGTTAATCAAATTAAGAACATCTGGAATTTTACAAGCGATTGGTGCAAGGAGTAGTCCAATAGCCCACCCAGTAAATGATATGAGAAGTAGCCAAACTGGCAGGAAAAGAAGATTAATTGTGATTGGTAAATCATGAAGAAAATAGAATGGAATTAAACTTGTTAAGGAAATCATTGATAAAACGAAATTAGTCAATGTTCCGCTAGTTGCAAAAACAGTTTTTGGGACTCTAGCAAACTGAAACAAATTAATCGAACTTCCCAGAGACTTTGTTGAAGTTGTAAGAGATCGAGAAAAAAGTGACCAACCGATAACCCCAATGATGATTTTTACTGGATAGAGCGGATCAGAAGATCCTACAAGAATTGTAAAAATAAATGTATAGACGATTGCTAGGAGAAGTGGCTCAAGCACAGCCCATGCATAACCGAGATAAGCGCGTCGATAGCGTGCGTTTAGATCCCGCTTGACAAGGAGTCTCAGTAGATTTCGAGATCTGAATAAGTCTGACATCACAATGAATGGCAATCTATACGCGGAACGTTTACCCCAAAGTGGAGTAAGTTCTTGTTCCGTACCACCCATAATCGTTGCCTTATCCAATGCCTCATAAATGCGGCGACGGATGAGGGAGATTTGACTTCATTTTTGACCACCCCTCATTTTTCGACCACTATCTTCAAATCAAGTTAGTATAGCCTTAGACCATGAAGAGTGTTGGAGTTATCGGGCTGGGATACGTTGGCCTCCCTACCGCTATTGGATTTCATGATGCAGGTTTCAATGTCTGGGGTGTTGATGTATCCGAACGTTCAGTTGAAATGATTCTTCGTGGAGAGAACCCAACTGGCGATCCTGATGTTGATGACATCGTTCCAAAACCTGGAACAGAACGTTGGAACATCACCATGAGTACAGAGGAAGCCGTGCCACAATGCGATGTTGTCCTTGTTACTGTTCCTACGCCGATTACGCATGATTTGAAACCGGATCTCTCCTATGTTGCGGCTGCTGGACGAGCCGTTTTTGAAGCAATTCCAAAGGGTTCGAATACGATTGTCGTTCTTGAGTCAACGGTATACCCTGGTGTTACAACTGAAACATGGCTTCCAATTATTGAGGAACTTGGATTGGTTATTGGCGAGGATGTTGAAATCGCCTACTGTCCTGAACGTTTCAATCCTGGTGATCCTGCACACGGAGTGCGTCAAGTTGCTCGTGTGATTGGTTGTTCAAATCCTGAGGTTGGGAAAACATTGGTAGACCTGTATTCGAAATTAACTTCAGAAGATGTACGATATGTTGGCAAACTTGAGGTTGCTGAAGCTGCAAAGGTCATCGAAAATGTTCAGAGAGACATTAACATTGCACTAGTCAATGAATTGGCTCGAATCTTTCCTGCTTTGGATGTTGATGTTGAGGATGTTCTTTCTGCGGCTGCAACCAAATGGAATTTCCATCGTTACACACCAGGCGTAGGAGTGGGAGGTCATTGTATTCC
>JAYXXD010000014.1:0-28543 GCA_036019775.1 Thermoplasmatota archaeon | reverse complement strand
CGCGAATTGAAACAACAACTCGCACTTCAAAACGCAAGTCGTGCTCCACTTTCTAGCATGAGAGCGCAACGAAACGACCGTGGAAATGCTCGACGTCACGTCGTATCAAGAGGTTTGCAACTCAACCAACTGAATGATTCTGCTCGAGAGGCCTATCAGCAGCGACAACAACGACGGGTATCCCAATACAGCGATTTGCAATTGGTGATGGATGAACTGTTCATCCCCGAACGCGATGCCATCGAAACGGAAGACGAAGGAGATACATCTGATGATGATCGCTCAACATGGATTGCAGAGAATGAGGACAATCTCAACGCCCATGCAAACTTGGTTGCGGAAGAAGAGGTCGGAACAGGTATTTCTGTGCGCGTTACCGATGAAGAAGACCGTGAATTGATGGAACGACTTGCCCGTGAAGGTGGGAAATCAGGTGTTGTTCAAATCAGCCTTGCTTGGGACGATTACAACGATCTCGATATGCACGTATTTTGCCCATCTGGTGAACGCATTTACTTCAACAATCGAAAGAGTGCTTGTGGAGGCGAATTGGATGTTGACATGAACGTTCGCCCGAAATCAAAGAAGCCAATTGAAAACGTTGTTTGGACCGATCAAGCACCCGATGGAGAATACAAGATTGGTGTTCATTTCTATCGTCATCATCGTAAGCGACGAACCAAGAAAACGTGTCAATTCAGACTACGTGTCGTAACCTATGGCCAAGCCAAAGAATACACAGGTGAACTCACACATGGTGATCCGATGTCGATGATTACATCCTTTATCCTCATCAAGCCTGATGAAGAAGAGTGAGTGTGAACACTAGAGTAGTCCCTCCCGGACAATCATGGATGACGAATTGATGCTAGAATCCATGATGTCGAGGGAATACTCGTTTGAAAGAAGGTCGGAACTAGAGTAGTCCCTCCCGGATTCGAACCGGGGTCGGAGGAACCAGAATCCTCCATGATGGACCGCTACACTAAGGGACTATACCCCTGCCAATTTGATGGACTTCTTGAAATCAACGGTGGCATTGATTCAAACTTCTGCGAAGCGATACATCCAACGAGACACCCATGACAACATCATAACGATCATGAATGATGCAAGGGCGTACTTTGCCCACGGACGAGGTGGTTTCGTTTCCGGCCATGGATCGATTCCGAGCGATTCGGCTTCCTCAACCAGCCTGGCCAGATGTTCAAGCTCCTCTTCGACAGAATTAGCCTTCATGATTTGCCGACAACCTCCCAGTTCATCAATTTGCGTCTATCTGTCAACCTAATTTTCGGTGATAGGTTAATAAAACGACTGTTACAGCGTTGGTACATGAAAAAGACACTTGCGCTTCTTCTCGTAGCCTCCCTCCTGCTTGCAGGATGTACTGAACTTACTGCTAATGAAGGAGAAGAAAATCTCAAAATCATTGTCAATGAAGAAATTGCAATCGAGGAGATTGCTGATTTTGTCACCGTTGACGAGGGCGAAACATTCGGCATCACAATGATGTACGACATGGACCCGAGTATGATGGATGGCCTCATCGAAGAAGATGAGGACTCGAATGCTGTCATTACTGTCGAAATGACTGAAGCATGGTCTGCCGATGGTTACTATTCTTCAATGACCACGGGGCTCAGTGAAGATGGTAACTCCATAAGGTGGGTCCAATCAATGACCCACATTGGCACAACCATCCATTACGAAGCAGGTTACGAAACTGTTGGCGACGTCTGTGCTCTAGAAGATACAGAAGAAGAGCAAGCAAGTTGTGAAATGATGATGGACATGATGTCTGAGGTAACAACCTACACAATGACCACGACAACGACACACACAGAAGTCATTGCTGCTATGGCTGAAGAAACAGCAGACAACAGCGATGATATGGATCCTATGGCCATGCTTCAATTCTTCAGTTTCGTTGAGTGCTTCGGTGTATTTACTCCTGCTGATTCTGTAGATGGCCTCCAAGTTTTCGATGTTGCAATGGAAGGCATGGATGATGATGAACTAACTCCAGAAATGGCACTCTGTCTCGCAGATGCCGATGACAGCAACAGCATCTCGTTTGAAGAATTCAAGAGCGTTGATGATACCGACGATGAAGATGTCTTGACCATGCAAACTTTCTTCGATGACGCGGATGCAAACTCCGATGAAGAACTTACGGTCGATGAACTCCAAGGGTTCATTGATGCAGTCGATGCTCACTACGAATCCGAAGATGACTACTACGGTGACTATGACGACATGGATGATATGGACGATTCTGACATGATGCCAGCCATTTCGGTTGCCTTCAACGACGCTGGAGAAATCGAATACTTGGAGATGGGAATGGATGAGATGGGTGATGGACCCACAGTCATGAAAATGTACGTACTCACAGATAGTAGAGTCGACTCGTTGTTCACTGACGTTGATGCTGGACAATCTGTTGCACTACCATTCACGCTTTCTGACAGCATGGATGACGATGACTGGGGAGATGACTCCGATTATGAAGACTATTTCATGTGCGATGATGGTGAAACCATCCCAATGAGCTGGGTCAATGACGGCATGGATGATTGTGCTGGTGGCGAAGATGAAATGGGCGAGGGCGAAGAGTCCAGTGCAGTGTACTATGATGGTTGCACAAACAGCGAAGACCCTGCTGATAGTTACTGGGAGTGCTGGATGGAAGATTGGAAAGATTCCGATGGTGACATCATGATGAGTGATGGGTACGAAATGGAAGAATGCTCTCAACTCGAAGATGGCAGTGGTTGGATGTGTGAACGCAGTTCTGATGGAGGAGACGATTTGACTCCTGAAGGGATACTGGAAGAGTTGGACTCCAACGAAGATGATATGCTCAGCTGGGAGGAATTCTGGAATTCTTGGATTGAAGAAGAAGGTAGTGCTGATGATAATGAAGCTCTGAGTGAAATCTTCAACGATAGCGATACAGATATGGACGAACTTCTCTCAGTCGATGAACTTGAGAATTTCATTTCAGGAGTTATCGACTTTGCTGATGAAGATGGAGGGTCTGATTACGGCCCCACATTCATTTGTGGCAATGGAGAAGAAATCCCCTTCGAGAACGTTAACGATGGTGCTGCTGACTGTGCAGACGGTGCAGATGAACAACAATACAACAGTGATGGTAGTGAAATCAACTGGTTCGATTGTATGGGTGATGGTCAAGTCTGGATTTCTCAGGTCAACGATGGTTACGAAGATTGTCAACATGGTGATGATGAAATGCCTGAAATGGGTGATGGCGATGGCCATGATCACGGCCATGACCACGGCGATGATTCTGATGAAATCGTCATGTATGTTACATCGGGCATGGACTTCGACTTCGAAGGAGACATGTCGGATTACAAGATTGAACTTGCAACCTGCGATTACGATTACGACATGGAAACTGGCGAAGAGACAACGACCTGCACAACTGTGATGTCCGTTGCAATTGCAGATGCTGGCATGGATTCGGACATCATGTTCCATGACGCTGACAGTTCAGGAACGATTTCTGTTGGCGACATGATTCACATTGGTGAGACTGCTGTAGAATGGGATACAGTTCGATTGTACTCCATCTCTGCAGACGCATACAGCGATGAGAACCCAATGCATGATGCTCCTGGATTCACTGGACTTGTTGGAATGCTTGCACTCCTCGGAGCTGCATTCATTCGACGAAACGAGTGAAGCCGCAAAGGCTTGAAGCGGTCCACCCACAGGGTGGACCATGAGCGAAGTCCCAGAGGGTGTGAACCTTCCCGCATTTGCGAGGAAGCCTCCACGCCCTACGGTGACCTTGACATTAACTCGGGATGGTGTGGATGGTGTCGAAGTCCTCCTGGGGCGACGTGCTGAATCCATGCGGGCATTTCCCGGTTACTGGGCCTTCCCTGGAGGAGGTGTATCAGGAACAGATCACGAAGGGGAGTCGTTCGTTCAAAATACAACAAGTGGTTCAACTTCATCTGTTGTAGCTGTTGTTCGAGAGATGACCGAAGAATTAGGCGTTGTTCCGAACGGTTCCTCAGTCTCGGAAATTGATGTTGAGTTAAGAAAAAGCATACTTGAGGATAAATTGGCATTCATCAATGCACTGAAAGAGGGAAACTTCAGACTCAACACTTCGAATTTGAGACACATATCGAGCAGAACTACACCTCCGTTCGGACCGATGCAATTCGAGAACACATTCTTTCATCTCCACATTGGAGCGCAAGAGTTCGATCCTATGACAGCATTGCAAACAGAATTCACTGCGCTTGAGTGGATGAGACCATCTGATATGATTGAACGTTGGAAGCGTCATGAAATCCGTGTTGCACCACCTGTCGTTACACTCCTGATGGAGGTTGATCGAACCTTGAACCATTTTGATGGAGATATGATTCAGACAGCTCAGGATTTGCAGGAACGTCAACCTGGTCGTCGCTCAATCCTGTTCGCTCATGGAGTCGAAGTCGTTCCTGTGAAAACTGCAACATTACCTCCTGCAGACCACACCAATGCCTATCTTGTTGGAGATCCTGAAGGAGAGTTCGTTCTTGTCGACCCTGCATGTCGAATGAGAGAAGGGATGGAACAACTTGCTGAAGCGGTTGACCGTCATCGTGGTGAACTCATTGCCATTCTTTTCACGCATTCTCATGGAGATCATATCGGTGATATGGATTTACTTCGCGAAGCTTTTGATGTACCTGTTTGGGGTAGTGAATACACCTCTCGAACGGTTCACTGCGATCGAATTCTTGTTGATGGAGAAGTGCTTCAACTCGGCAACCAAGATTGGAGCGTTCTGATTACACCGGGTCATCATCCTGGCCACGTTTGCCTCCTCTCAGATGCTGGACTTGTTGCTGGAGACATGGTTGCTGGCATTGGAACGATTCTCATTCCTCCCGGAACCGGTGATATGGATGTCTACATCGAACAGCTTCAACGACTGCAGAAACTCAATCCTCACCTCATGTTCCCGAGTCATGGCCCTGTCATTCCTCTTCCAAACAAAACACTCGCATACTACATCCAACATCGAATGGAGCGCCATCAACGTGTTCTCGATGCCGTTGTATCAGGGCTTTCAACGATATCAGAGATTTCAAGCAAAGCTTACGCCAATACGCCTGATGCACATCCAGGTCTTGCCCAAGACCAAACACTCGCTCACCTTCTATCTCACGAACGTGCGGGACGTGTTCAACAGACAAATGAGGGATGGATTCGAGGAGAGGATTGAATGGCATATCGTGTTGTAATTACCAAAGCTGGAGGACCAAATGTCCTCGATATCCAAGAAATTCCGATTCCCGAACCGGAAGAACATGAAATCTGTATTGCCGTCCATTTTGCTGGAATCAATTTTGCAGACACACTGATGCGACTCGGTTTCTATCAACCACGACCCCCATTCCCATTCACGCCTGGTTACGAAGTAAGTGGAGTTGTCCACGCACTAGGAAAGGGTGTTGAAGGATTCGAAATCGGTCAGAGAGTTGTGGGTCTTATGCGTACTGGCGGTCAAGCAAGCCACGTGATCACAGATGCATCAAGAACACTTCCAATTCCTGATGAAATTTCCCTCGAAGCTGCTGCTTCTATGCCAGTGACCTACATTACCGCCCATCACATGCTTCATCATCTTGGAAATCTCAAACCAAGCGATTCTGTTCTCATTCATGGTGGAGGAGGCGGTGTTGGGACTGCAGCATTGCAACTGTGTCAATGGGCAGGAGTAAGCAACGTATGGTCGACAGCGTCGGCTGGAAAAGGCGATATTATCCGTTCCTACGGTGCTGTAGCCATCGATCGTCACAATGAAAATTTTGTTGAAATCGTTCGAACAAAAACCAATGGCCGAGGCGTTGATCACATACTTGACCCGATAGGCGGGGAGCATCTTAAACGAAGCCTCTCTGTTCTTGCCCAAGGTGGTAAATTGTATACCTATGGGATGTCATCTGCTGCTCCATCGTCCAAACGTTCGCTCTGGAAAGCGTTCAAGGCATTACGAAGTCGGCCACGTTTCGATCCTATGCTCATGATGTCGAGAAACCAAGGCGTTTTTGGTGTTCATATGGGAACGTGGAATGATGAAGAGGTGATGCAAGAGCAGATGCAAAACATCCTTCGAGGAATCAAAGAAGGCGCATTAAACCCTATCATCGACTCAATCTACGATGCTAAGGACGTAGCAAAGGCTCACCAACACATCCATGATGGAAAGAACATTGGTAAAGTACTGTTGAAGTTTGTTGATTTGGAGGAATTGACATGAAAGACTCCATGACCGGATTTGATGTTCGAGCTGTTTCGCTTGAATTGGATAAATGGTTAGGAGCCTACGTGAAGAAAGCCTACATGCCTCACTATGAGCAAATTGTGCTTCGGATTAATCCAAAGGAAGCTGAGCAATTTGATTTGGTTATTGTTCGAGGTCAGCGTGTTTATACCTCGAAGCGTGACCGTCCTATGCCGATGACTCCGCCATCATTTGCCATGGTCCTGAGAAAGCATCTCAAGAATGCTCGATTGACCAAGGTCGAACAACTTGGCTTTGACCGAGTTCTCATGTTCCGCTTTGATACAAAAAATGGTCAACGCTCGCTTAGCGTTGAGTTGTTTCGAAATGGAAACGTCATTTTGATGGATGAAAGCGGTGTAATTATTCAACCCTTGACCCATGCTAGTTATTCTGGTCGAACCATCAAAAAAGGGGAGACGTACATTCCTCCCCCAGCTGCAATTGATCCACATAGCTTAACACTTGATTCACTGAACGAAGCCTTTGCTGAGTCCGACCGAGACCTCGTTTCAACGCTTGGAGGAAAAATCAATCTTGGCGGAATCTATGCAAATGCCGTTTGTGAACATGCGGGACTTGAGCCCAACAGTTCCACGACCGATGTTGATGCATCTATTGTTCTCGATTCACTCAAACACTTCCTTGAACAACTCAACGCAAGCCAATCTGGTCATCTTATTCTCAAGCCGACCAAAGAACATGATGAAAACACGCTTGATTCGCTCTTAGCGATGGATACACTTGATGCGAAAGCGACCACAACACTTCGTGAGACTGCTGTAGAAGCAACACCATTGTTGCTACCTTCGCATACTGGGATTCATTCGTATGAGTGCGCAAGTCTTTGCTCAGCGATTGATGCATGGAAAGGTCATCATGATGCGAACGCACTCGCTCGAAGAGAACAAGAAAAGTTGGATGCCGCTGCACCCGGACGTGGCCATTCCACTGAAGTGGAAAAACTCGAACGACGATTAAAGCAACAAGAGCAAGCATTGTCTGGTTTTGCAAGGAAAATCGAAAAACAACAAGCCATTGGTCATGCAATCCAACAACATTGGTCGCATGTTGAAACGATTTTGCAACAGGCACGAGAAGCTGTTGAAAAGCAAGGTTGGAAATCTGTTCTGAAGGGGTTGAAAGAGAATCCTTGGGTTGATTCAGGGAATGCTGCTGAACGTACTATGATGGTTCGACTTCCTGATGATGAGGGGCAACCCGGTCAAGCCTTTGCATTGCATCTTGATGATTCAGTGCATCAGAATGCACAACGTTATTTTGAGGCTGCTCGCAAGCAAAAAGACAAGACTGCGGGGGCAACTGCAGCCTTAGAAGATACGAAAGTTGCGTACAAACGAGCGCAGAAAAAAGAAGCCAAACAAAAGGCAAGTGGTCGAATGCAAACTGTTCGTCGATCCAAACGATTGTGGTTTGAACAACATCGTTGGAGTATTATTTCTGGCGGTCACCTTCTGGTTGGAGGACGTGATGCGAAAGGAAATGATTCGATTGTCAAGAAGCATCTATCTGGAGGAGACATGTATCTTCACGCTGACATTCATGGTGCTCCAAGTTGCAGTCTTCGAGCATCACAAGGCTTTGCCATCGTCGAGGAACCCTACGGCCAACTTCCTCCAGGGGTTCCTTCCTACAAACTCGTCGACAAACTTGGTGATGAGCGAATAACCGATGCGAAACTGGAAGAGGCCGCAACACTCGCACTCTGCTGGAGTCGTGCGTGGAACGGTGGAGGAGCTCACGGAACAGTGTTCGCGGTAAAACCAGCCCAAGTATCGAAATCCGCACAAACTGGAGAATATGTCGGCAAAGGGGCATTTATCGTTCGCGGTCAGCGTCAGTGGTTCAAAGATTTGGATGTACAGATGGGCATCGGACTTGTTGCCATCAATGGTGTTCCATTGCTCATGGGAGGTACAGTTTCCTCCATAAAAGAGCGATGTCAACGCTATGCAGTGCTCAGCCCAGGACAAACAAAGAAAGATCAGCTCGCAAATCGAATTTACAAATCAACAGGGTTGCGGACTGATGATGTCCTTTCAGTTTTGCCTGGAGCCTCTGATATCATTGAAGATGTAGGCATCTTTTCACCATACAAATCGCAAGAGGAAGAGTGAATTTTCTTTTAGCGAGTTACATACATTGCAACAGCGTTACCACCACCAAGACATAAGGTAACGATTCCAGACTTGGCATCGATTCGACGCATAACTCCGAGCATTGTAATCAAACAACGAGTTCCGCTTGAGCCAAGAGGATGACCTATACTGACAGCCCCTCCATGGAGGTTGAATCGATCATGTGGAATTCCAACCTCTTGAGCAACGGCACACGAAGCAGACGCAAATGCTTCATTATGCTCGTAGACATCCACATCAAGAACTTGGAGATTATTGCGCTCAAGGAGATTTTTAACTGCGGGAATTGGAGCACTCATAACCCGTTCAGGCTCAACTCCTGCAGTGCAATAATCTTCAATGGTTGCAAGAATTTCCCAGCCTTGTTCAACAGCAAATTCTTCGCTTGTTACCAGAACAGCGCTCGCACCATCATTGAGCGTGCTAGCATTCCCTGCGGTCACAATTCCATCCTTATCGAAAACAGTACGAAGATTGGAGAGACCTTCTGCTGTCGTTCCAGAACGAACTCCTTCATCTCGTTCAAGAACAAGTGGGTCACCTCGCTTTTGAGGTATTGAAATTGGGAATGTTTCCCAATCGAACCAACCCTCATCCCATGCTTTGGATGCCTTTTGATGACTCTGTGCCGCAAATTCATCGGCTTGTTGTCGATCAATCGAGCACTCCTTAGCAACGACTTCTCCAGTATTTCCCATGTGCATGTTGTTGTAGACGTCCCATAGCCCATCATGAATCATTGAATCGATGAGTTTTGAGTCACCCATTTTCTTTCCATTGCGTTGCCCCATCAAGAGTTGGGGTGCATTCGACATACTCTCCATTCCTCCCGCAATGACGACATTGTGCTCACCCAATCGAACACTCGTAGCTGCCTGCATGACCGCCCGAAGCGATGAGCCACAAACCATGTTGATGGTTACACAAGAAGTTGTAACTGGTAGACCAGCTCCAAGCGCCACCTGTCGAGCAGGTGCCTGTCCTACACCGGCCTGCAAAACTTGGCCCATGAGAACCTCATCCACAATCCCAGATGATGGGTCAAGACCAACACGCTGGCACAATTCTTTCACTGCCGCAACTCCAAGATCGACGGCAGATAGCGATGAAAGAGAACCCATGAATCGGCCAATCGGTGTTCGCGCAACCCCACAGATAACAGCCGTGTGTTTTGACATGTTGGTTGCATTATCAATGGCCTCTTGAACATACGCATGGCTTCGTTTCATCAAAACAAAAGAGTTGATGAACCCAAACTCTTGGGAAGACCATGGGCAAATTCAAGACTGAGCTGACACTATCCCGGAATCCTGATGAAATGAGAGCGGTTGAAGTCGAAATTGATTTCACCAGCAATGCACTTGCTTCCATTCTCTACCGACAAGGTGAAACTGTTGTCCTCGCTTGTTGTACCAAAGAAGCACGCCTGCCCGGTTGGTTCCCACGTGATTCAACCAAAGGTTGGGTTCATGCGGAATATTCGTTGCTTCCAGGTTCGACAGATTCTCGATTCCGCAGAGAACGCCGGGGTGCAAAGGGTCGTACACAAGAGATTGAGCGTCTTGTTGCTCGCTCACTTCGTGCTGCTGTTGATCTCGAGGAGCTTGGGCCAATCGCACTCAACGTCGACTGTGATATTCTAAATGCTGACGGGGGGACTCGCTGTGCATCGATTACCGCCGCGAATCTTGCTCTACGCCTCGGTGTCCGTCGACTCATCGCTAGTGGTGTTTGTCTGCCGAAGGAAATGCGGCCAACTGAAGAACAACGACGCTCCGGATGGAGTGCTCCTGTTCTTTCTGAGGAAGAGCAAATGGCTCACGAGATGCGGGTTATGGCTCACGATGTTGCTGCGATTTCTGTTGGATTAATCGATGGCAAATCCTATCTCGATCTCGACTACATTCTCGATTCAAATGCAGACGTTGACATGAACGTTGTCAAGGTAAGTAGCGGCGCTTTTGTCGAAGTCCAAGGTACTGGTGAAGAATCTACATACCAACGTGAAGAACTTGATGCGTTACTTGACATGGCAGATATTGGATTCGCATCTCTCTTTGAGATGCAGAAAACTATTCTTCACGGTCAGGAATAATCAACGAAGGCTTGAAATCTTGAGCGTCGTCGCAGGGACGCAAGGGTTGGTAGCTTAGTTGGGAGAGCGCGGCACTGAAGATGCCGAGGTCGCCGGTTCAAGTCCGGCCTAACCCACCTCGCAAATCAATGGGTTCATTTGCTACCGTATACGTAGACCGGTCATGGGCGAGGCTGCTGTTGATGGAGAAATGCCCAAAGAACTCACAGAATCCGAAACGAAAGGCGACCCCTTGCTGAAGGAATTGAACGAAATTCGTAGGAGACGAACTGATGGTGATAGCCGTAGTATGTTCGCAAAAAAGGAAAATCCAGTTCTTTTGGTCGGCATTGGTTACGGTATTCTCTATGGCGCACTTATCCTCTCCATGTCATCAGGGCTCCTCGGCCAGTCAACGTCGCTTGATCATTCCGCATCAACAACATTTCTTGACATTGGAGATGAGTGCGTTGAAATTGATGACGAACCTTGGATTCTGATTTTCCCGAATGAAGATGAAGAACGATTTTCCCTCAATGCGTATAATCTACCTGCCGGAATAGCCGTCTTAGAATACAATATTGTATCTGATAATGCCGACAAAAATTCGCCATCAACACGAGTTGAGCGGGTACTGGATGATGAGGTGAACCGAGTCCACGTAAAAGAAGATTACAGTACACTGGGCGAAGGAGATTATGAAGTCATACTTTCAGTATCTCTCTACAATAATACTGACGATGCATCAAGTGGAACCAATGTTACTGAATTCTTAACCAAATCACTGGAGTTCGAACTTGAAATCGGAACGAAGGGTGGAATTCTTCCATTCATTGGTGGAGATGAACATCGAGAGGTCCGGATCACAGATTCCGGTGCAAGGTCGTGTTGGTCCCTTCAAGAATTGGGCAACTGGGGTTACATTCTCGTTGTAGCAGAACTCGGCGGTGGACGAGAAACTGCTATGCTTGCAGGCGGTGCGGCAGGTATTCCCGCTTGGTGGATGGCATTTAACTCACTCTCATTGTCAATTTTCTCTTTGTTGATTGCTTATCCACTCATGTACAAAGTCTACCATCAAGAAGCAGACGATATCCTGTCTCGAAATCATATCATTCGATTGGTTGACGATATCATTTCCCGATGTGAGCGTAGACTCGGGATAGAAGTCGACCATGATTTAGCGAAAGTGGAGCCAAGAGATTTATCGATTGATATCATGGTTCCTTACAAAAATACGGAAAATACACTTTCCGACAGCAAAAGCATTCGTGATGAAATTCTGAAGGACGTACTCGAAGAGTTTGCTCTGTTCAGGGTTTTCAAACCAGTCCAATTGACGGTTCGATCAATAGGATCTGGCCAAGCCATTGACTTTGACTCTGGCGTTGGAGTTGGTGTTGGAGACCGTGACGATGATGCACCTCCTGAGAACTATGCCTCGTTCTTTGAAGAACTCCATTCTCTTTCAAGAATTGAGGATGAAGTTCGAGACTCCTTGGATCTCTACTTTGTTCGTGACAAAACACTTGAATTGCAAAATGCCGTTATCACAAGCGACGATAGGATTGTGTTTGTATCGGTTATTTTCAAGCCAACAACACGTTTTGCATTCTTCAGATTTAAGCGCCAAGCCTCTGAAGTTGAGGACGAATTGCGAAATTATATTTCTGAGCGAAATCAAGACATACTTACCTCTCAAGAATTAGTCGTTAAAGCACGAAATCAAGTCTCTACCCTTGCAGATCGTTCCGGAGCAGGACGTGTTGAACGTAAAGGCGACAAAGATGAACGCATCGCTGCCGTTGCTCGGCAAGACGGTTTTGGAGGTCGAATGCTACAAACAAAGCTCCTTGGAGACATTTTGTCGACAGTTGAATACACTGCGAATGAGAAACGCGAGATGATTAACAAATGGGGTTTCTGGGGACTGATTGTTTTCGTTTGGATTCCATTCATGGCCTCTGGTGTTCTCGTAGGAGCCATGCTCGGCCTCCTCTCGCGCATGAAGTTCATGCGTGTTCTTGTAGCAACCATGATTGGTGGATTTATTGCATCAATAACATGGGCATATACTGCTGAGGGCATCATCAAAATCATGCACCAATACAAACTGGAAGCTGTTATTCCAATCATGATTATCGTGTTTATTCTGATGGCAATCCTACACATTCGTTCAACAAAGATTCGACGTCAGACGGAACTTTTCGAAGACACCCTTTTGGATAATTTCCATAATGATATCAAAGAAAAATATGGTTCATGAGGCTTCATCATGGATGCTATTTCCTACTTTGAAGGCCACCCTGAGACTGTTGGAGAGAAATCGAAGATTGGTATTCTTGTTGCTTCCGATCGAGCATCTTCAAAAGAATACGTGGACCAAGGAGGTCCGGCAATTCTTGAATTTTTAATCGAAGCGACTTTATCGCCTTTCGAAGTACATTATCGCTGCATTCCAGACAAGCAGTCCTTAATCGAATCAACGATGATTGAATTGGCTGACGAAATTGGATGTCATGTGATTGTAACAACGGGCGGAACAGGGCCAGCAGAACGTGATGTTACCCCTGAAGCAACCGAACGGGTTGTTGAACGAATCATGCCAGGATTTGGTGAACAGATGCGTGCAATTTCGCTTCAATACACACCGACCGCTATTCTTTCAAGACAAACAGCAGGAATTCGAGGCTCTACTCTCATCTTCAATCTCCCTGGTCGGCCGAAGTCAATCCGAGAAACGATTGATGAAATCTGGAAGGCTGTCCCATATTGCGTTGATTTGATTGGAGGTCCATACCTCGATTGTAACGAAGAAGTTTGCAATGCATTTCGTCCAAAAAATGCCCGACGGCGATAAGAGCATTCATTGACTTGGTGCCACAGGCCAATCTGATGAAGATGTCTGATTTACTCATTCAAAATGCGACGATGGTTTTACCCCATACAACAGTACTTGGCGACTTGCTCATTGAGAATGGTCAAATTACGAAAATTCAACCAGGAGGGGGTATTGAAACATCAGAAGGTATCCACACGGTAGATGCAACCGGTTTGCATCTTCTTCCGGGTATAATTGATCCACAGGTTCATTTTCGCGATCCTGGCCAGCCTGAAAAGAGGATTTGTACACGGGTTCGTGCGCTGCCGCCAGTGGAGGTGTCACCTCATTCTTAGATATGCCAAACAATGTTCCAAGTCAAACAACACTGCAATCAATGCACGAAAAAATTGCAACTGGGAATCGACGCTGTGTTACCAATTTTGGATTTTTTATCGGTGCCACGGAATCAAACGTGGAGGAGTTGCAAAAAGCCGTGGGAACTCCTGATGCACCAATTGCGATTCCTGGGATTTGTGGAATTAAGATTTTCATGGGTTCATCAACAGGTGACCTTCTCGTCAATGATGGTGATGCCCTTGAGGAAATTTTCGCGAACACTGCGGGTTTGATTGCAGTTCATGCAGAAGATGAGACACGTATGATTGAACGAAAAAAGATGATTGAAGGACGGACAGATATGGCCGCTCATGCTGAATGGCGTGATGATGAAACTGCATTAATCGCAACAAAGCGTGCTGTTGCCTATGCCCAAGCAACCGGCCATCGCCTTCACGTACTCCATCTCACATCTGGAATCGAAGCAGATTGGTTGAATGGAATCACTTCAATGCATGGAAAACAAGGTGAAGCCCATATTACTACGGAAGCCTTACCACAACATCTGACCTATGATGAACGAGACGTTGAAAGACTTGGCACACGATTGAAAATGAATCCTCCTATTCGATATCAGAAAGACAAGCAGACCTTATGGAATCGGCTTCATGATGGGACCATTACTTGCATTGCAACTGATCATGCACCCCATACTCTCGAAACGAAAGCGAAAGGATTTCCCTTAGCTCCAAGCGGTATGCCAGGTGTTGAAACTTCTCTTCCAGTTATGCTCACACATGCTTCAAAAGGTGCATGCACGATTGAACAAGTTGTCAAATGGATGTCCACAAATGTTGCAGAATGTTATGGAATGATAGGAAAAGGACGCCTTGAGGAAGGATACGATGGTGACATCACCCTTGTGGATATGACAACTGAACGTATCGTTGATGATGCGAATACATGGACAACAGTTGGTTGGAGTCCTTTTCACGGAGAAAGACTCGTAGGATGGCCAACACTTACTGTTGTTGGAGGCGTTCCTATCTTCGAACGAACGGATGAAACTGGCGATAAAGGTTCGATTCTTGTTGAAGAAGGGCAAACTGGTTCGCCTCTACTCATGTCCCCATGGAATTAAGCAGTAAGTACCATTTCGTCCATACATACTTATGTAGGTGATGAAGAATTTCTGACCGGGAAACATGAGCAATATGGAAGAACAGTTAGGACAAGGGTACAAACAAATGATGATCGGTTTGATCATCTTTATTTCTGGAGCAATTTGGGGCGGAATGGTCGCTACAGAAGGAATGGTTCCTGAAGACATCTATTGGCCTGCAGTAATGATGCTTTCTGGAGCGATGATCACGTTACTTGGTACAACCTTTGGTACCGATCATGAAGATGATCGTAGCAACGACCTAAACGATGCAATCATGGAATTGACTGAGCGTATTAACCGTCTCGTCGGCTCATCGGGTCAAGACGATTCTAACGACGAATCAGAGTGAATAAATCGCTCCATACTTTTCTTCAACATACCGAAGGAAAGGTTCGCTTGATGGTGGAGAGCCAGTGGCTTCTTCGATGAGATCAGCAGGTAACAAGGCACTTCCTCGGGCATGAATGCGCTCACGCAACCAATTCAACATCAAGGACCAATCACCAGAAGAAATTGAGTCCTGAATCGATCCAAGGTCTTCAGACATTGCCTCAAGCAACTGTGCAGCGTACAAATTTCCTAGAGTGTATGTGGGAAAATAGCCGAAAGCTGCCATAGACCAGTGAATGTCTTGCAAACATCCAAGATCATCAGAAGGTACAGTCAAGCCAAACCATTCAGAAATCATTGAGTTCCACAACTCTGGTAATTTTTCCAACGGATAATCTTCGTTGAAAATCTTCTTTTCAATTTCGTAACGAAGCATAACATGAAGATTGTAAGTCACCTCATCGGCTTCTACCCGAATGAAGCCAGGCTCAACAGAATTAGCAATCCGATTTAGTGTTGAGGAATCCCAAGCGGGTGCTTCTGGAAATGCTTCTTTGAATTCATCCATAACCACATTCCAGAATTCAGGCGTCCGACCAATTTGATTTTCCCAAAGTCGGGATTGTGATTCATGAACGCCAAGTGATACTGCATCGCCTCTCGGCGTGTATCGATGATTCTCATCAAGACCCTGCTCGTAAAGAGCATGCCCTGTCTCATGCATGACTGCGTAAAGACAGGAAAACGGGTCAAGTTCATCATAACGAGTTGTAAATCGTGTATCACCTGGCCAAATACCTGCAGAAAAGGGGTGGGTTGATGCATCCATTCTACCTGCAGCAAAATCAAAACCCATCCGCTGACTTACCTTTGTGCAAAACTCTTCTTGCTTTTCGACTGGGAAGGTCAATCCCTCTGGCAACGTTGGGTCAGGATTGGTCATTTTAGCCATCAAAATCTTCTGTAACAAAGGAACAAGTCGCTCCCTTAAACCCTCAAACAATGGGTCGTAATCATCGACAGTCATACCTGCTTCATACTCATCGAGTAATGCATCATAAGGGGTCTTTTCATATCCATATGCGTCTATTTTCGTTCGGGTTAAGTCAACAAGATTTTGCAAATGTGGCAAGAATGCAGAGAAATCTGCGTCCTTTCGTGCTTTTTGCCATGCCACCAATGCTTCACTGCGTGCCTGTGCAAAAGATGAGACGAAATCGCTGGATAATTTCGTGGCTTTGTCGTATCGATTACGAAATTCTCTAACATTCGCTTGTTCTGCTTCATCGAGATCATTTCTTTCTTCAAGGCGCTGTAGTAATTCGCCCATTTCAGGATCTACAACTTTCTCGTGAGATAGGGCTGCCAACCAGGCCATAATTTCTCCGCGAGATTTTGCCCCTTTTTCTGGCATGAGTGTTTCCTGATCCCAACCCAAATGTCCTTGGATGCTACCGATTCGGTGAATGTCTTGTACACGATTTAGAAAAGATGCCTTATCGCTCATAACAGGTGCTCAACATGGGTTCTTCATCAAGACTCGTATAGTGTTCTCTGCTTGAAAGAATCCACACATTGAAGATGGATGAGTGTATGGATTCACATGGTCAATCCTTTTCGTCGAAACGACAAGGATGATGTGAAAGTTATGAAGGATGTCGACGAAGACATCGACGCTGTTCTCGATTTCGATTCCCAAGAGAACCCAATCGCAAAGGCTGATCTACCTGAGCCAACCACAAGTGAGGAACGTTTGCACGCCATTTCAGACATGGTGATTCAGACCTGCATGGATATTCGACGTGGAGAAAATGTCCTCATTGTTTGTGACCCAACGACTGCAGAAATCGGACAATCACTCCATATTGCCACACAAAAGCGATCTGAGAGAGTCCTTCTGATTGTTATGCCCAAATCTCGCCATCATGGCGAGGAGCCTCCAACACCCGTTGCTGCACTGATGCGGCAACAACAAGTCGTCATTGCCGCAACAAAGTATTCACTCACGCACACCAGAGCCGTACGACAAGCATTGAAAGACGGTGCACGTGTTGCGACAATGCCTGGTATGACCCTCGAGTTGTATACCGAAGGGGGTATGACTGCTGATTTCCAAGACGTGAAGCGGCGCATATCAAACATTGCGAACTTTTTGAGGCGACGAAGAATCATCAATGTAAAATCTGAATCTGGAACGGATGTAACATTCGAAGTTAACTGGCGTGAATGGAAACTTGACGATAATGGTATTTGCAATCGCCCAAGAATGCTAACGAACCTCCCCGCTGGAAAAGTGTTCATTTTACCGAAAGAAGGAACGATGAACGGTACAATTGTTATCGATGGTTCGTGGGATTCAACGCTTATCGAGGAGCCAGTTGAATTTATTGTTGAAGATGGAACTGTTATCGATGTGAAAGGAGGAAGCCTCGCTGCCAGCATTCGTCAATCCTACGGAGAAGTTGCCAAGAAATTGAAAACAAAAGATCGTGAAAGCGTATGGACTGTCGCAGAGTTTGGATTTGGAATGAATCCAACAGCTCGTCTCGTTGGCAACGTTCTCGAAGATGAGAAGCATTTGGGAAGTTGCTATTTTTCAATCGGAGACAATTCAAGGCTTGGAGGAAGTTCCAACGCTGGAATACATGTATCAGGAGTGCTTTCAGAACCAACAGTTTGGTTGGACGACTCTTGTCTAACCGAATCAGGCGTATTCATGGCAAGTGAAGATTAGCGATGTGCACTCATGTTCATGTTTCCACACACGGGACAATAACGCCAATTTGGATCAAGACCAATACCGCAACCACGACAATGAATACCTGAACGAATCGTTGGCTGAATGTTCATCGTTGGTTGTTGTGGCATCATGGGCTGCTGTTGCATGGGTTGTTGAGCAGGTTGCTGCCAACCCATTTGAGGTGCTGCAACTCCTGGTGAAACAGGTTGTTGACGTACGGGTTGTTGCTGTTGAGGAGGTTGTTTGGGTTGAATCGGTTTTCGGATCGGCGCTACAGGCCGTGGTAACGATGACATTTTTTCTGCAGCCTCTGATGACACAAATTCAGAGAGAGACACTTCACCATCCCCATCTGTATCTGCAGCACTATGAAGTTCTTCAGCTTCTTGAATTGATACATTTGCGGCGACAGCTAACTCTTCAACAGAAAGACTGCCGGATTCATCAATATCTGCTGCAATGAATCGCTCAGCATCACTCACCCATTCCTCTTCAACAACTTCTTCAGCGACAGGTAGAGGTTCCTGAACCTTACCTTTGTCGAGTGGCTCAGCAGTCATATCTGATTCAATGTCTGGTTGTGAATTTGTTTCTTCAACAACATCCGATGGTTCAACTGTGGGTTTTGGTTCTGGAACCAGTTGCGAACCAAAAGCCCCAGCAAAGGCATCTTGAGCAGCATAATCAACTTCAACTTCATTTTTGAATCCAGTATCCTCCTTATGGTCCTCAAGCTCAGGCAAAGGTACTGATTCTGATGTTGGAAGTGGTACGGATGAATCTGGCAATGGTACAGATTCTGTTGGTAATGGTACGGAATCAACGACAGGCTTTGGTTCAAGAGTTTCAATTACAGGCTCGGGTTCTTGCTCCGCTTCTGGCTGAGGAAGCGAGGTTGCTTTGACTTCTTCCCGCTCAATAACTGAGCCAAGTTCTATTTCAGCAGATTGTGCCTGCTCACTCGCAAAAATGGACATTGGTAGTGCATGTCCGGCAACATCGAGAGAACTATTCAATTCCTCTGCCATCGTTTTCATTTCTTCAACATTTTTTGAAGGAGAAGCCATTATTTTCTCTACGCCTTTGTGATATCTGTCCACTTCATCATGGCCACCTGTAATGTAAGCAATTGCAAGGATTTTCAAGAATTGCATGGGATCAAACAAAGGTGTCAATGCTTCGATGACATCGGCAGTTGCAAGAGGATGTGGAGTTTCTGTTGCACCACTCGAATCCGGTTGACCAGCAAATTGCAACAATGGGTCTGGAAGAGCCATAAGATTGAGATGTCCGAAAATCAAGAAGTAAATCTCGCCACCCTCACATTGCAAACGCTCACTAGCAGCCTCAAAATCGAATTCACCTGGTCGTAATACGATGTCTGCCAAGTGTTCAAGCGCTTTTGATAGTGCTTGTTTTGAATCCATCGACATCATTTGTTGAAGTACATCAGAAGATTCGGTGACACCAAAATATGCAGCAGCATCATCCACTTCAATACCCTCTGGAAGCGTTGCTCCTTCAGGTACACCATCCGACATATTTTTCCCTCCTAATTTCGCCAATTGTGTGTTATTTTTGAGGTTGCTGCTGTTCCTCTTTATTGTTGGTTGCGAGCCATATCGTAAATTGCTCGTGATTGTTGAGCAGACCAACCGGTTCCCTGCAGTTGCATAAGCAACGTACGCTCTTGTTCACCTGCAGACAGTTCATCAAGCACCCAAGAAACTGCGGCATCACGATCGTCGACTTGCCAATCTTCAAACAAAGACATGTCAACCTCAATCCTTGCTTTTCGGACCTTCTTTTGTGGTGTTGCAGAATCTGAATCCTCGATTCCGACCGATTGTTGAACTGGCGTTCTCTTTGCTACTGGAGTTGTTTGTGGTGGCTTTACCCCACCAGGAGGTCCTCGGGGAGACGGGCCTCGGCCAGGTGGACCAGTACTCGGACCACCAGGCTTTCCAGTTGGGCCTGTCCTCATAGGAGGTGAATCTCGAGATGGCCCTGTTCGGCCAGGAGGTCCACCTGAAGGACCTGCCGCAGGTTTTGGAGTGGAACGTGCGGGCATTGGGCTTGTTTGGAAAGAGGAAAAGAAATCGTCATCATCGTCTTCGTCATCATCAAAGAAGTCTTCATCATCGTCATCATCCTCATCAAAATCATAGCCTCTGTTGCGAATTCGGGAAATGATAACAACCAACAAGAGGAGTGAGACAATTCCGGCAGCAAGTAAGCCGCCAAAGACCGGTATTGTCATACCAAGAATCTTAGTTTCTTTGTCCTCACTCTCCACCTTTGGTAATGGGCAACCGTCATCGAATCCATCTGGACCTTTTGGTTGTTCTGGACAGTTATCGAGCAAATCGTTCACACCATCTTGATCGGTATCTCGTTCACTCTTTGAGCAACCTTCTTGATTTACATTTGTTGATGGAGAATTTGGACATTTATCAGCTAATTCTGCACCCTCGATGTATTCTCCAGGCCAATCCGATTCTCTGCTTTGATTCCAATCGGGATTACCCCAATTGTCACCATAACCATCCCCATCAGCATCAAACCATTGTGTTGAATTATTCGGGAAGACATCGATAAGGGTGTCTGCCCAACCATCTCCATCGAGATCTGGACAGCCAAGATAGATTGTACCTTTGTTGGAAGTTCCAGCCTCTGTTGGGCAGAAGTCAGCATTATCACCATTACTGTTGTCTCCAAACCCATCTCCGTCTTGATCAAACCATTGTGAACCATCAAGTGGGAACGCATCCCCTGCTTGGTTGATTCTTAAGCCCGTTTCAGAATCGTTTTCGTAGGTGTATTCTCCAGAATACCCATCATTATCGAGATCTTGTTGAAGTGCATCTTCATCAACACATCCAGTTGCATCGACAGGCAAACCCGGTAATGTATCCGGACATTCATCAGGAGCACCGTCAACAACGCCGTCCCCATCGGAATCTCGCTGATTTTCATCGCAACCATTTTCATCGACAGCGGAGGGATCTGAATCTGGACATTGATCATTGACATCAAAAACACCATCTCCATCACTATCTACAGAAAGTTGTGCTTCACTGCAACCATCAGAGTTCACATTTGTATTTGCTTCTGTGGCGGGACAAATATCATCGAGATTCGAAACTCCATCCTCATCATCATCGAGTTGGCTGTCTGAACACCCGGTTGCATCAGCCGTTTCAAGAACCGGAGTATCCGGGCATGCATCGAGGTCATCAAACACACCGTCTCCATCCTCGTCGTCCTCACTGACAATGGGACAACCATTTCCACCAGTTCCGCCTTCAACACCGGCCTGGAAAGGACATTGATCCGGATTGTTGCCTGATGGATTATCTCCATATCCGTCTCCGTCAGTATCAAGGTGCTGGGTGGGGTCGGTTGGGAAATCATCTCCTGAATTCGACCATCCATCCTCATCACTATCTGGACAGCCAGGAGTAGGATTCGTGGATGTTCCATATGCAAACGGGCATCCATCAAGAACCAAATCTCCGTTGTAAGCCACTGGGTTGTCACTCGATTGGTTTCGTAACGAAACATTCGTATTGCAACCAAACATATCAATCGAGTCCGAGATATTGCTATCTCCACAATAATCCTCCGTGTTAATGACGCCATCACCGTCATCGTCACCGGTCCGATTTGCCTCATTCCAGAGGTCTGTCCATCGGTCCGGATGGCCATCAGAGTCGTTGTCTTCAGCAGCAGCGTAGTTGTTCGGGAACGAATCAGGATTTGTCGCATCAATTGATCCATTGTCGCCGTATCCGTCCCCATCCGAATCAGCCCACTGAGTAGGATCGTTTGGCCACTTGTCTGCACCCTGTAGAACACCCCAATTGATACCACCAACGTTTGAAGGGTCGCTTGCACCGTCTCCATCAGAGTCCAGACAACCGTTTCGATCTCGATAGGAGGTCCCATAATTCCATGGACAGAAATCTCCAGTCAACGTATCTGAATCGTTGTCACCGTATCCATCGTTGTCACTGTCTTTGTATTGACGAGGATTGTAAGGGAACTTGTCACCTAAACCTGGTTCAAATACCCCACCTGAGCCAAAAGTTGCATTGCAACAATCGACACCGTAGTTGTCGCCAACTCCATCACCATCACTATCTTTTGCTTGCTTCCAATTGAGTTTAAATCGATCTCCAAATGGCCAAGCCCCTTCTGTATCGGACCAACCATCCTCATCGGTATCGACGCAACCGTATCGATCAAAAATCGACCGACCTCGTGTTGTATCGCATGAATCTATATCATCTCCAAATCCGTCGTGATCATAATCATCACAGCCTTGAATGTAGTAGAATGATATTCCTGAATCCGAGGGGCAATCGTCTGAGAGTGGTCCCGTTGGATTGTCTCCAAACCCATCTGAATCTTGATCGTTCCATTGTTCTCCAACATCAGGCATAGCATCGATTCGATCGAACACAAGATCCCTGTCGGAATCGGAATACAATCGTACCATTTCGACATCCAAATCTTGAGAATCGAGGTATCCAAACACAACCGTCCCATTCGAATCAACATTCGCTGAAAAGTTTGCGTTCGTGTAGACATTCTTCATTTCATGTGAGGACCAGCTTGTTCTATCCTCTATGCGTCCATCAAGATGCATCGTATTGATTCGTAATGTGTCCGAACCAGGTGTTGTTGTCATCAACAGAACGCCTGGACCATTGGAAACGACATTCCAAGCACCACCCTCTGACAAAATTGGATGCTCGCCAAACGATGACCAAATTCCAGTACTGTTTCGTTCATGCAAGGCGTTTCCAGATGCTTGGACAGCAAAAATCAGAGAGGAACCATGCTGAGTGCATGCTAAATCTGATGGTCCGTTTAGGTTACCGAGTTGTTGCATTGAAACATTGGCCCACATCTCAGTCGAAGCATTCCTTTCATGTGTCACAAGATTACCGCTTGAATCCAATGACAGGAGAACGATTGTATCGTTGGAATCCATGCACATCGAAAGTTCGGTTGTCCCATCGCTGAGGGTTGTTAACGATGTGGAAAAATCGTGATCAATATCGAGAACTTGCAATTCATACACACCTGAATTATTGACCGTCGTTGCAACCATCGTGGTTCCATTTGAAAGCTGTACTGCGCTATGTTCGATCCCAACTGCTCGACCAAAATCCAATTCAGTTTCCGTCGTCCAAATGGTACCTGTTTTGGTCATATGTTCAATCTTGTCAAGATTCGCATCGCGGTAGAGAACGTGCAAATCTGAACCTTCAAACCAAATTGTTGGTTGTGAAGTAAGATTGGAATTTGATTGAATTTCGCTACTATCCCATCCACCCGAGCTACCTGGGTCTTCAGTTGAGTAATACAGCTTTTCAATGGAGTTGTGTGAATAGACGATGTGCAAATCACCTTCTGAATCAATGGTTGAAGCTGGATAGGTTCCGAAATCTTGGTAGGTTCGAATGTCCTGATGAAGAGCGGTCCAAGATGTCGTGGAAGAGTGGACAAATCCTACCGAATCCTCCAGCGTGACAAGTACGGGTTGTCCAGCATGTGTAACATCAAATTGGAATTCATACAATGATGACGATGTTGATAGAATTTCAGTCACCCAAGATCCGCCAATAGAGCCATCATCAACATGCTCCAAATGTACGAGTGAATGCAATGATGAGTTGTTGAGTGAAAACATCATAGCCGTTTCCCCGCGATTGGAAGTAGCTAATTCCAATCCGCTTATTTCCCCTTCAAAATTGAACTGACTTGTATCAAAATCTTGTTTGCTTACCGTCACCATATCGATACCATAAGTTGTTCCTCTGGTTGCATTTCGCGTTGAATAAACAAACTCAATTAATCCATCTGCGTTTGAATCAAATCCACCAGCAATCGTCGCTCCAAGGTATTCTTGCGAGCCACCGGTGCGTATCGTTTCTGGTGTCAAAATGAAGCCATTTTCGGAACCGAGATAAAGATTGATCTGCCCTGAGGGCGTAAATGTTAGACTCGAGCCAATGAATGTGTCAGAATAACCATCGTCATTTACATCGCCTGCGGAGGCGAACGTCCAACCAAATCGCTGATTAAGGCCTCCAGTACTTGTCCAATCAGGAACATCTGTGAAATTTTCAGATGCATTACCCATGAAAAGATGCACTGTTCCACTGTAGAGTGTAGGACTATGAAGTAATTCTTGAACGAGAAGTTCGTCCATTCCATCGCCATTAATGTCGTCAACAATTTCAACAACAGTTCCAAGCAATGTACCTGGATTTAGTCGCTGAATGCTCTTGTCCGAGGATGAGGAGAGACCGGTTGATGAACCGTAGAACACCTCGAGTGCAGACAAACCGGTTGGAGAATCCTCGTCAGCTGAATTTGAAACCACAAAATCACCGTATCCATCTCCATTGAGATCTCCTCCACTCGACATGGAACGTCCATAAAATGGACCACTGGTATTGGCTGTAATGTTGTGCGACCATGAAAAACCATCAGTAGCGCCTTCGAACACAGAAAGCCGCCCGTTTGATGTTCCATCCGTCCAATTGCCTTGCAAAACAACGATGTCGTCGTGTCCATCACCGTTCATGTCATCGATTAACGATACATCTTCGCCAAACATCTCCTCAGCATTTCCAGTTTGATTCCAAATCAAATCAAATTGCGTTTGATTCCAAGCATACAGGGAAACAAGTCCGTGATTGAGCCCATCTGCACGGCTCATGTTGTCGTATTCTGGCGATGAGATGAGCAACTGCATCTGACCATTGGAGAGGAATTCGCCAATTGCAACACCTGTACCAAAACGCTCAGATGTCTGTGCTCCAGTCAGTACAATCGGAGTAGAAGAATCAAAACTATCATTTCCTCCGAAAAGAACCACAACTCGGCCGTTGTTGTTTAATCCATTGTCAGATGCACCTGGCTGCGTAAAGACAACATCATCAAATCCATCTGAATTCAAATCACCGTAGACAACTGAGCCTTCCGATACATCAGGGAAGAGTCCATACGAACTCATAGCCGTATTGGAAAGACGACCTGTCGATTTATCTTCCAAACTCTTGAAAATCGATAGTTTGGTTTGACCAGCATCAAGTGAGGTGGTGGCAATTTGTGCGAGCCCGTTCAAATCCAAATCAAGGCCAATAGCACTGTGGGTTGTACTTTCTCGAGCAAGTATTTGTTCGCTTATCTGATTGCCATCAACCTGCAAACGAACCGCTTCTCCTGATCGGGTGTATGCGATATTTGCAACACCATTTGCATCCATTTTCAATTCAAATTCGTCACCAACTGGACCTGAGTCAAGCAACGAATGATACCAACGCACACCACTATTGTTGACCTGCCACAACTCACCAGTAGTTGTTCTAACCACAGCAAATTCAGTACCCTCATCAGTCACTCTGACCGTCATAGACTCAGGATGAAGATCTTCAATGATAGTTCGAGTTAGCCACGTATCGGTAAGGTACGATTGTCCTGCCAAAGCAAGTCGAGCCATGGATAAATTTGCACCATCCGCATAAATTGCTAGAGGGCGATATGTCTCATCAACAACCACTGAACAGCCCGTAATTCCTTGCGAAGTACTCACGTAATCGATAATGGAATCCGAAAATGCACCGGAAGATGTCAACACACCCATGTGAATTTCACCAAGTCCATTCATCCAACAGATGTACCTTGATCCGTTTTCAGCCAAAAAGACGTTTGGTGGGCTTAAATCTCCTGATGAACCCGAAACGAGAACCTCGCTCATCCACATGTCAATTGAGGAATCTTGCCGTACAAGTAAATCGGACATACCTTCCACATCGATCGTTTGACCTCCGAGATCATGACCATACTGCAGGTTGCTTGGGAGCGTGGAATTGATAGGAGATTCTTCAGAAAGGACAGGTTGGACCGACGTTGAATGAGAAGCAATCGGAGCCATCAATTGTGCGATCATGAGCAGTACAAGACCTGATGAAAGGACCGATTTGAAAAGCATCCGCTCCCCGCCCATGAACTTCTTAGAACACTCAACGTTCTAAACCATTGTCAGGCTTTGAGTTGTAAGATGATGATTAAAACCGACCCATGAAGTCAAGAAGAAGGCCTCAGTGGATTCAACATGACACAAGTCCTCATCGTAGCGAATGGTGAGTGGCCAAAATCGTACAATATTGAAGAATATCCTACTGATTATTCCTTACTTATCGCACTTGATGGAGCAGCAAATCGCTTAGCTGAACATGGACTTCTTCCGGATGTTCTTGTAGGAGATATGGATAGTATCGACCCTGAAATCCTTGCACGTTGCCGGCTAAACGATACAGAAATTATTCACGATGCGAATCAAGAGCAAAGCGATATTTCCAAAGGATTACGATGGGTTCATCAAAATCATCCAGATTCAGAGATCAATATCGTTGGTGTTGAAATCGGACGATACGATCACCATCTTGCAGCCTTTTCCTCACTTTTTGAGCAGAAAAGCTCAGCCATCGTCATCCTCGAGGGTTGGGACGCTCGGCGTGTTGGCCCTATTCCACAACAAATCAATGTTCAACCAGGCTGCCTTGTAAGCCTAATTTCATTTGGGACAGTAACTGGAGTGAATCTGAGTGGATGTCAATATCCACTTCATGATGAAACAATGCATACTGGAACGCGAGGTGTCTCAAACACTGCACTTGAGACGACAATTACCATATCAGCAAAATCAGGAGATTTACTATTACTCATCCAAAGGTGATGGTGGTAATGATGAGCGAATGAAAGCGCTGTAATCACTCTCACCGTCCCATTCTTTGGCGTGCTGATCAACTCGAGCCCGTTGCATCGTTTCTTCAAGCCCGCCCCAATCTTCAACCAGATTTAATTTGAGAGCCGCCTTTGGCGTGTAACCAGGTAGAAAATTACGCCACAGAAACGGAATCCTTCCAGGAGTCACCGTATTCACAGCCTTCACAATTGACGTGTTGCACGTTTTGAAAAGTGTATGATAAAATTCAGGGCGATCGGCGAGTTGATTTAATCGGTGTGCCATCTGAACAATCATCTGTCGGTCTTTGTCAGGAGGTGTGATAACACGATACATAGAAACTATGTTGCTACGTCCGTGTGTCCTTAATTGAGTCACATCTCGCTCAAATCCAACGAGCAAATACAATTCATAGGAACGCCACATTCCTGTCCATGGATGGTATCTCTTCCCACGTTCTCGGCGAGTTTCAAAGGAAAAGGATAGACAAGTTCCATCCAGAAATTCGAATGTCAAATACGTATGGGACAATCCTCGAAACGAATGGAATTGATCAACAACAAACCAGATGTGCTTGACCTTTGTCGAATCAACTGTGACTTCATCAACCCATTTCTCATCACGGTCTTTTGTCGTCCTCCAATGAAAATCCCGAACATTGCGGAATGTTATTTGTGAATCATTGAAAATGGCACTCGAAGTGAGTTCACAATCTGAAGCCCAATTCGCGTTTAATTTCGGTTGACGGGGACGGACACGAGTCCACCAAATCCACGCACCATTCAACAACAAAAGTAGGAATAAACCTGCAATTGAAAGAAGAACATATGTCAACCAAGTTGGCAATTCAATCACCACTTTTGCCAGATGTTGTAAGTTGTATCCCACCAATCAAGAGAACCGTCGGGATGTTTACGCCATAATTGTCCATCATCATCAACGACCGTAGGCAATCCTTCAGGGTCAGGTGAACCATCGTTTAGAATCTGTGGAGAAGGACCAAGTTCAGGTAGTGTAAGGAGTTCATCGTCTTCTCGAATTCGAACCAAGAGCACGAAAACAACGATTGCGACAATGAGACCAAGGACACCGATTGTATACCAACCAACATCTTCCGTTGCCGTCTCTTCACCAAAGGATTGACTTGGAAGTGCTTCTTGTTCTTCCACAGTTAACTCATCTGCAGGTAATCGTACGATGTTGACGGCTTGTGTACTCACAATGTTTTCCAAATTTGTAACTTTCAAAACAATGAGATGAACACCTGCTGGAAGACTTGAGCAATCAAATACGGCTCCATCTCCAGTCATCGATGTTGTTGAAACGTCCCATTCTTTCGTATACTGTTCAAAATCCTCACTTGGGTTCGTCGGTTGGAAAGCAACCAAACATGAACGATCGGTCGTCAGTCCATCTCCAGTGACAACCAAATCAAAGGTTGGCGCAGGACGGTTCTCAATGGTCAAATTCAGTGAAGTTTCAGCAGTTTGACCAAGTTCGTTTCGATATGTTTCACGCAACAAATATTCGCCTGCAGGCCAAGTTGAGCAATCAATACTCGTTGCATTATCGAGAACAATAAATGGTGCTCCAGTGAAAGTTAACGTTCCAATCGCACCATAACGAGGACCTGTCTCGTCTGCAAACATTCGATTAATCTCGCAACTTGACCCGGTCTGCAAATTCGTCTTACCATTCAATTGAAGCGAAAGCATAGGCGTCTGAAGTGCGGGAACCATCTCATAGGTCGGCAACTCAATCACTGAGATTTCAACACCATTTTGATCATAGAACCCAAGCAGAAGCTCATGCTCGCCACGTGACCA
>JAYXXD010000013.1:0-31532 GCA_036019775.1 Thermoplasmatota archaeon | reverse complement strand
GAGCAATCGGAGTCGACCTATGGAAATGATGTTCCAAAATGGAGGAAAAGAACATGAGCAAAGAAGGAGTAATTTACCGAATTTCGGGACCTGTGGTTACCGCAACGGGAATGAGCGCAGGAATGTATGACGTTGTCCGTGTGGGCAATGAAGGATTGATGGGAGAAGTCATCGAATTGCACGGTGAAAAGGCTGTCATCCAAGTCTACGAAGATACGTCAGGTATTCGACCTGGTGAACCAGTCATCAACACGGGTGAAACCCTCTCGGTTTCACTTGGACCTGGTTTGCTGACCCAGATTTATGACGGTATCCAGCGACCTCTTCCAACCTTAGAAGAAGTCATGGGTGTATTCATCACTCGTGGTGTCGATGCTGATGCGTTTGACCTTGAGAAGAAGTGGACCTTTGAAGCAGTCATCGAAAAGGGTGCTGCAGTAGAAGGTGGACAAGTCATTGGTCACGTACAAGAGACCGAAACCATCGTTCACAAGATCATGGTTCCTCCAACCATGAGCGGTGTCATCAAGGACATCAAGTCCGGCGACTTCAACGTCACAGAAACTGTTTGTACCCTTGAGGATGGTTCCGAAATCCAGATGATGCAGAAGTGGCCTGTTCGAACACCTCGTCCTTACCGACAGAAGTACGCACCAGATACGCCATTGATCACTGGTATGCGTATTCTCGACTTCCTCTTCCCACTTGCGAAGGGTGGTGCAGCAGGTATTCCTGGTCCATTCGGTTCAGGAAAGACGGTTACACAACAATCGCTTGCAAAGTATTCTGACGCTCAAATCGTTGTTTACATCGGTTGTGGTGAGCGTGGAAACGAGATGACAGAAGTATTGGACGAGTTCCCTCACTTGATTGACCCGAACACAGGTAAGCCTCTGATGAACAGAACGGTCATGATCGCTAACACATCCAACATGCCTGTAGCTGCTCGTGAAGCATCTGTATACACTGGAATTACCATTGCTGAGTACTTCCGAGACATGGGTTACGACGTTGCTCTGATGGCAGATTCAACTTCCCGTTGGGCTGAAGCGATGCGTGAGATTTCTTCCCGTCTTGAAGAAATGCCCGGTGAAGAAGGATATCCTGCTTACCTCTCATCCCGAATTGCGGAGTTCTACGAACGTGCTGGTCGTGTTGAAACCAAGAATGGTGATGACGGATCGGTTACCGTTATCGGTGCTGTAAGTCCACCTGGTGGTGACATTTCTGAACCTGTTTCACAAGGTACCCTGCGAATTGTCAAGGTTTTCTGGGGATTGGACGCAGGTCTTGCACGGCAACGTCACTTCCCTGCAATCAACTGGCTCAACTCGTACTCACTGTACCCACAGAGTCTCAACCAGTGGTTCCGAGACAACATTGCACAAGACTTCCCTGAGATTCGAACACAAATCAGCGGTTTGTTGCAGATTGAAGCTGAGTTGCAAGAGATTGTACAGTTGGTCGGTTCAGATGCACTACCAGTCGATCAACAACTCACACTGGAAGTCGCTCGTATGATTCGTGAATTCTTCTTGCAACAAAATGGATTCCACGATGTTGACGCATACTGTGACATCCACTTGCAATACTCCATGTCCAAGGCTATTCTCAGCTTCCAAGAAGCTGCAAAGAATGCAATGGCTGCTGGTGCACAACTCAACGATGTTGTCAACGTTCCAGCACGAACCGCACTCATGCGTGGCCGATTCGAAAAGGGATACATCGATACCATCGATGACATGGTTAAGTCCATGGTCGATGAAATCGCTGACACTGTGGAGGACAACTAGGACGTGATATCATGACAGGAAAAGAATACCGAACCATTACCGACGTCAAGGGACCACTGGTTTTCTTGAACAAGACCGAACCAGTTGCTTTTGGTGAAATTGTTACCATCCGTCTTGCAGATGGATCCATCAAGAACGGACAGGTTCTCGATACCTCTGATGATCTTGTTATCGTCCAAGTTTTCGAAGGAACTGCAAAGATTGACCGAACCGCTGGTGTTACGTTTATGGGCGATGTTTTCAAGCTCCCAGTAAGCAAAGACCTCGTCGGTCGAATTCTCGATGGTGCAGGGCGACCTCGTGACGGTGGACCAGATATCGTCGCTGAAGAAAACGCTGACATTATCGGTGCTGCGATCAACCCTTACAGTCGACAAAGCCCTCACGATTTCATTCAAACTGGAATTTCTGCTATCGATTGCTGTACAACACTCGTACGTGGACAAAAACTGCCAATTTTTTCGGCTTCCGGTCTTCCACACAACGACATTGCACTGCAAATTGCTCGACAAGCCAAGTTGAAGGGAAGCGATGAGCAATTTATCGTCGTTTTCTGTGCTATGGGTATCACTGCTGAAGAATACAACTTCTTCCGTTCCGATTTGGAGCGAACTGGCGCGCTTGAAAACGCTGCATTGTTCGTCAATCTTGCAGACGACCCAGCTGTTGAGCGAATCATTACGCCTCGTCTTGCATTGACTGCTGCAGAGTACCTCGCTTTCGAGCACGACTACCACGTTCTGGTTATCTACACGGACATGACCAACTACTGCGACGCACTTCGACAAATCGGTGCTGCACGTGAAGAAGTTCCTGGCCGACGAGGTTACCCTGGTTACATGTACACTGACCTTGCTATGCTCTACGAGCGTGCTGGAATTGTGAAGGGGAAGAAGGGATCGATTACACAGTTCCCAATTCTGACCATGCCTGGTGACGATATTACCCACCCAATTCCTGATTTGTCTGGATACATTACTGAAGGACAGATTGTTATTTCACGTGAACTTCACCAACAAGGTATCTATCCGCCGATTAACGTTCTTCCATCCCTCTCTCGATTGATGGGTTCCTGTATCGGTGCTGAAACAACCCGTGAAGACCACAAGTCCGTTTCGGACCAAATGTATGCAGCATACGCGCAAGGTCGTGAACTTCGTGGACTTGTTGCGATTGTCGGTGAAGATGCATTGAACGAGCGTGACAAGCAACTGCTTGACTTCTCAGGTGTCTTCGAAGACCGTTTCCTCCGTCAGTCTCGTGATGAAGATCGTTCCATTGACGAAACACTTGATTTGTGCTGGGAATTGATGTCGTCGATCGATACCAAGTATCTCGTCCGTCTTGACCAAAAGTGGATTGAGAAGTACCATCCTGACAACAAAGCTTGAATTCTGAGGTGAAACCATGGCGCTTGACATCAAACCAACCCGAAGCGAGTTGATCAAACTCAAGGGTCGCATCAAGCAAACCAAGAATGGATACAAACTCCTCAAAATGAAGCGAGACGGTCTGTTCCACGAATTCCGACAACTTCTCGCAGAAATGATTGAAGCAAAGCGAGAGATTACGGAAGCTTTCCGCTTGGCCAAGCAACGAATCGACCTTGCAAACGCCATCGAAGGTGGACTTGCTGTGCGTGCAGCAGCCATTGCCAACAGTGCCCATCCCGAAGTCGAAGTCGAACGTCGAAACATCATGGGTGTTGTAGTGCCTAGTGTCAGTGGAACGAACCTCAAATCAACCTTCGCAGAACGTGGTGTTGGATTTATCGGATCATCACCATACATTGATGAGGCGAGCGATAGTTTTAGTGAATTGATTGAAAAAATCGTCAAAGCGTCCGAAATGGAAGCAACACTAAAGCGACTTCTTGAAGAAATTGAAGCGACAAAACGCCGAGTGAACGCTCTTGAATTCAAAGTCATACCTGAATTGGAGGAGGCCAAAGTCTTCATTCAACTCAGACTTGAAGAAATGGAACGTGAAGAGACGTTCCGACTCAAACGCTTCAAGAATAAGTGAGTCCCATCCTCGCTCTGAAAAAAGGGCATGATTGATGTGGGAGTGGTGTACAGTTCTTGTTAGGGGGGCCTGAGTTGGATGAGTGAAGTGGATGAAACTCAACTCAATCAGCTCCTGGTTCACAAGGATGCTTGGAATCAAAAAGATCTCTTGGAAGGAGTGGTACAACGTTATCTTACTGTCAGGTCACATGTAGGGGGCTTGTGGCCAACATGGGAGGTTGAATCGGATGCACTTGAAGAAAAATTGGCCGAATTGAATACTTATCTGGAACGGCTTGGCTGGATGGCTCGACTTCGGCGAGGTGATGTGAACCAATTGACGACTCTACCGCTCCCTCACCGTCAATTTCCAGGTTCACGTATTCATTTCTACATGTGGACGGCTTCTTTGATTACGTTAATCCTCTCTGCAGTACGATGGATGGATCACGGTCGGCCATCCCACGGTTGGTTTGCTGATTCGGTTTACCTTGACGCATTGATAGGATTTGCACTTCCAGTACTGTTTACACTGGTTTTAGCTTCCTACATTCAAACACGAATCTCTGCAAAATTCGGTGTTCGTAGCGGACATATCCTTCCTATTCCTGACCCATCGGTTCTGCTTTGGCTGTTTTCTGGGTTATCCACGTCGTACTTCATTTGGCCATTTGGTATTTTCTTCATTCCAACCCTTCCTCGTATGGATGCACGTCCTTGGCCCGATCGACAATCCTTGGCTTGGACATCGATTTCTGTACCTCTTGTTCTTCTTCTATCTGGATTTGTTTTGTGGACTCTCGGATTGTTCCTTACACCTGATTCATACATGCTTTCTGGAGAACCATATCGAGCCAACCCACCATTTTTGATTGAGTTGATTGGTAATGTGTTCAATCTTTCACTTCAATCAACACTTGATTGGGGGCATCCATTCCTCTTTGCTGCAGCTTTTCTAACCCTCGTTGGGTGGTTGCTGATGTTGCCCATTCCAACGTTCCCAGGAGGACGATTGCTTGTTGCACGAATGGGGCTTGACGAAGCGAGAAGTTCAGGAACACAAATATTGATGTTCATGCTTCTTATTACTGCAGCATTCTTCATTTTCGATGCCTTCAACGGATTTACGGTCTGGATTCCAGTACTCTCTGTTACAGTTCCTCTCCTTTTGTTGATGGGAGGTGATTCTCGAATACCTGTGCTTATGGATGGTGATCGGCCTCTCTCTGAAGACCATCATCGACGACTTGGCATCATCCTCTTCATAGCAGTGCTTTTCGCTATACCTCCTCAATTTCCTGTCGAAGCAGTCGAGCGATGGGATGCTGAAGCATCTTTCAGTCTAGAGGTTCCTGAATATGCCGAGCTCAATGATGTTTGGAGCTCATCATTGGAAATCGTTCTTGACAATCCTTCGATGCTTGAACGACATTACCTGATTTCTGCAGAAATTTCTGATCCATCCTTCTGGACTGCTTCATTGTCATGCGAATCGACTTCATGCGATGGTATTCTGAAACCTGGCGAAACAAAGACAATCCAATACAATCTCACGCATCCAAACACGACACATGAGCCAACATCAATCGATTACCAAATCAATATTTCATTTGACGAATCGAATCCATCTCAAGAGATAGGTTCAATTTATCCAAACCTCAATGCCACAGTTGGTTCAGAATGGTATCACGTAAGGGACGGTGAAGACGTCCTATCGTGTCTCGATGTGAATGTTGTTGACTCACATGATGTGAATATCACATTGCCTGATATGGGACCTGACTGGTTACCATTCATGTGGTTTGAAGGTGAAGCAGGTCTTACCCAATTGCTTTCCTCGGACGACAAGACGGTATGTTTGGATGGTGTGGATCAAGCCTTACCCTACAATGCGCGTTCGATGCTCGAAAACATCATGCTTGACAACTCCTCATTTGTAGTTGGCTTTGACTCGACTTGGCCACATATTGTTTCTGCTTCCTCAAATGGATGGCTGATTGATGACAATCATACATGGGGGCAGCCCTTTGAACAAGGTGGGACATTTTACCAAGAAAACGCATCCACTTGTACTGGGAATGAATTCTTGAGCACACCACGTCGTTCAAACACAACAAATTGGTCATGGGATCTTAGTATTTGGCCGAGTCAGGCCTTACCTTCCGTTGAATCCGGTGAACGGCTTCAACTCAAATTGCAAGCAGACAATTACGTCCACTGCAATCAAGAAGAAGTTTCAGAAACGAAATTTTCAGTTCAAGAAGGTCCTGATATTATCCTCTATCAAGACAGTCAACCCATTCGTCTTTGGGATGCCCCATTGACGGTTGATTCGAGTCAAATCGAATTAATCCTTTACAACAGTAATGAAGACGATATTGTTCTACGCCATTCATCATTTGGGGACAAGGATTGGAATCTCGAAGTTCTTCCCGACAGTCTTTCATCGGGTTGGAACAATTTCACGATTGATGTACCTCCCTCGCTCATCAATACCTACCAATTGTCGCATCAAGATGGTGCAATTCTCATCACCTTTGGTGCTTATTTGGAGGTTGAATCTTGAGGATTGGCATTGTCGGAGCCGGTTCAATCGGTTCCCTCATCGCTGGATGTTTATCGAAAACTCAATGCGACCTTCTTCTCTATGGCCGCGGTCTTCATGCAGCTCATCTCACAGTAGAGGGCCTTCAAATCGAAGGTTTGGTGGAGGAATCAATCTCTCCGAATCGGTGGGAGGTACTCCTTGAGGAGCATGATCTGCCGGAATCTGTGCATGCATCATGTGATGTTGTCGTTTTGACTGGTAAATCATCGGCATTTGACGGTCACCTTGATGTTGCTAAGTTTCTTTTGCGAAACGATGGAATTGTCTTCACGCTTGCCAATGGTCTTGGTCATGAGGAGCGATTGGTACATGCTTTCGGAGCCCATCGCGTATTAGCATCAACGACAACTCACGGAGCTT
The DNA here is from genome assembly GCA_036019775.1 of Thermoplasmatota archaeon. Taxonomy (GTDB): domain Archaea; phylum Thermoplasmatota; class Poseidoniia; order Poseidoniales; family Poseidoniaceae; genus MGIIa-L2. Next base: position 24,765 of record JAYXXD010000013.1, on the reverse strand, counting down.
ACAGGCCGGAACCAGGTCTTCTTCATTGGGCAGGTCGGGGCCATGTTTCTATCGGGCCATTCATGCACCCTCATGAGGAAGCATCCTTCAGTTCCTTCATGCAACTCCTTTCGGATGCAGGCCTTCATCCTCAGTGGGAAGAAGACGGTCGCGTCATGCTTTGGAACAAAATGTTGCTCAATATCGCCATCAATCCTCTCGCAGGATTGCTGGGAAAAGAAAATGCAGCACTCTTGGAAGCATCCTTGTTTGAAACTTCGGTCACGATCATGCTGGAAGGTGCAAGAATTGCCCGAGCTGAAGGGGTAGAGATTGCGCAAGATGAGTTACTAATCGATAATTTGCGAGACGTATTGGTAAAAACAAGCAACAACTATTGTTCAATGTTGCAAGATATCCGCGCAGGTCGAGAAACTGAAATTCATTCTCTCAACGCAGAAGTTTGCCGACGAGGGGAAATGCTCGGTATTCCAACTCCTCTCAACCAATTGCTGACATCGGTTATTCTTCATCTGCGATGAGATCCTTGTTGTAGTGAAGTCCTCTATTTTCGCTGCGATGGTTCGCATCTTCGGCGACAAGAATGCCAACAAGAATCATGTTGCGTAATTCGACAATTTCTCGAGATGGTAGGCTTGATTTCCAGATGGAATCAATCTCTATTTCCAAAAGGTGAAGTCTTCGAATAGCTCGCTCCAATCGTGAGAATCTTCGTGATACACCCACTTCAAAACGCATAGTTTGGTTTAATGCAGCACGATCGTGTGCGACCGGTCCATGCTCTCGAAGCTCGTGCAAGCCATCAGAGCGCCAACCAGGAGGCGATGCATTCTTTGGATGACTCCCTTCTTTGATGAGATGAGTCGAGCATCGGTGGGCAAAAACTACGGCTTCAAGCAGGCTATTTGATGCGAGTCTATTGGCGCCATGCATACCAGTGCATGCGACTTCTCCAATAGCAAATAGACCAGGTATCGTATTTGTTGAATCCTTGAGTATTGCAGAACCAACATCGTCCACTTCAATGCCTCCAACAATGTAATGTGCTGCGGGAGCTACAGGTAATGGGTCGATTCCTAGCTCGAGTCCATCTCGACGTAATCGATTTGATATCATTGGAAATCGTTCATCCAAGTGTTTCTTGTTCAAATGTTCCGTAATGAGGTAAACATATGATTCTCCTGACTCAGCACATCGTTGATCGATAGCTCTGGCGACGACGTCACGTGTTGCCATAGAACCAAGAGTCGAGGCCTCTAATGTAAAGGAAAAAGACGTAGGGTCCTCTACACCGCTTGATTTCCATTTTTCATAACCTTCGTGATCAAGTAGAATCGCACCCTCACCACGCAATGCTTCAGTAATGAGAAACGGCCGTTCCCCTTCAACAACAAGTGCAGTTGGATGAAATTGCACGAATGCCATATTGATGATTGAAGCCCCCGTTCTATAGGCCATAGCAATACCATCGCCCGTTGAAACTGAAGGGTTGGTGGTCTTCTCCCATAATTGGCCAGCTCCTCCAGTTGCAAGAATGACTGCATCACTTTGAATGGTCATGACTTCATTGGTGGCCTGATCGAGTGCCCAAACGCCGCATACCCCCTTTTCTGGTCTTTTATGCTCTCGCTGAATAAGGTCAATTGCCAGTGTATTGGGCCGCATTTTTATCCTATGGTGATGTTGAGCCGCGGTTGTAAGTGCCCGTTCGATTTCTTTCCCAGTTGCGTCTTTGGCGTGAAGTATTCGTCTTGAAGAATGGCCTCCTTCTTGAGCAAGTTGAAATTCTCCCTCAGCGTTCTTTTCAAATTCAACGCCGATAGAAAGGAGATCTTCAATCCTCTCTCCTGCTTCTTCGACCACCATGCGGACGATCCTCTCATCGCACAAACCGTCTCCCGCATCAAGTGTATCTTTGATGTGACCTTCGATTTCGCTCAGATTTGTTTTATCAAGAATCGCTGCAATTCCGCCTTGAGCCCAATTGGTGGAGGAGTCTTTTGGTCTCTGTTTTGTGATAATCTCAACTTCAAAACCTTCGTTGGCTAAACGCAATGCAGCAAACAATCCAGCAATACCCGTACCGATGATGAGAGCACGAGGCATAGTCGTCCCAGATGTTGTCTATTCTTGATGACATCGGTTCAGTCAGCGATAGGGCTATTTGTTGAGGATTCCTGCGAACATCATGTTGCGGAAACTGATTGGCTTACTTGGCCTCGCAACAATTGTCTTCGTTATTGCAAATGTCCACTTCGGAGTCGTCGCAGAAAACGTCGTTCAAGGAGCAGGATCCGCTCGACTCGATGTGCTTAAACTTGCAGATCCTGGATGTACAATTCCTGAAATGGAAAAGGAAATTCAAGAAACTGGTACAGCCTTTTGTCTCAGTGAAAAAGGGACATGGGGAACCGCAGATATCCTCCTCTTGTTTTGGGGTATTCTTATCGTAACTGCTGGTCGATTTCGTATGCCATCGGATCCTCGTCTTGCAAAGCGTATTCGTCGAGTGATGTTTACATCTGGGGCAATACTCTTTGGTTTAGCAATTCTTGATCGGTTTCAAGCGCTACCAACATCAGCAGATTCCGAGAGTATTGCGGATTTGATTCCGTTTCCTCTGGACCCATGGATGGTGCAAATTCTCTTTGCAGTCATTGGCGCTATGCTTATGCGAGGGCCGAAATATGAAGTTTCTGAATTTGAAGAAAATTATCAACGCTTGGAACATGAGCGGCAAAAGGAACATCGAATTCAAGAAGTTTTCAACGAAAAAGCTCGGTCAATGTCTGCCTCTCAAGAAGGGGTTGCTCGTCGAAGCCGTCTCCTCGATCGGGATGCCCATCTCGTTCCTTTCCGGACTCGAAATTCTCCAAAAGTCCGAGCAACTTGCCCCTTCTGCAAAGGGGGCGGTTGCAAGGAGTGTCGAATGACAGGCGTAGTTTGAGGAAAACGGCACTTTTTTGCAGCCCCAAAAACGATATGCTCCGACGCATAATCAACCGATTGTTTAAATGTCCTCGATGTCCGGTGTTTGACCTAAGGTCAGTTTCGACCGATAGGGGATTGGGATGTTTCTAAAAGCGTTGGAGATGGAGGATTTCAAATCATTTCGCGGCGAGGTCGTCATTCCTCTTGACCGAGGGTTTTCTGCTATCACGGGTCCAAACGGTTCAGGGAAGTCCAATTGTGGCGATGCTATTCAATTTGTCCTAGGTCCGAAATCAACCCGAACTATACGTGCACAGAATACGAAACAACTCATCTTCAACGGTGCAGAGGGCTACAAACCTGCTCGAGGGTGTGTCGTCACACTCGTATTTGGAAATCCCGTATTGTCGAATGGCCGGCGACGCCTTCCTATTGAAAACGATGAAGTGAGAATGACACGAAAAATTCGCCTGACTGCATCAGACAATGTTGTCTCAACCTACTTACTCGATGGAGAGGAATCCTCTCAGAAATCCTTCCACAGACTGTTGAACGCCGCCAATGCCCGTCCTGATGGATACAACATCGTCCTCCAAGGAGACGTTACCGGTTTGGCTCGAATGACGCCAATTGAACGCCGTAAAGTTCTCGATGGCGTTGCTGGCGTCACCTCATACGATGATGAGATTCGAAAAGCCAAGAAACAAAAGGAAAGTGTTGACTCTTACATCGAACGAATTGGTATGCTAGAAGAAGAGCAACAAGCACGACTCAAGGAACTTGAACAAGAACGAAAAGTCGCCATGAAGGCGCAATCCATTACCGATGAACTGCTTACATCGCGTTCACAACGTTATCAAGCAATGTTCGCAAGTTTAGGAATGGAATTGGAACACCAGATTGCAGAACAATTGCGTTTTATTGAAGAAGCAACTGCTTTGGAAGAACAGGTCAAGACTGGAAGTAAGAAATTAGTTGAACTTGATGATCGAATCGGAGAAATCCAGAAACAAATTGATGCGTTGCTCGGTGATGAAGGTGATGGACTTTCTCAAGCCATTCACGATTTGAGAGTTCAAATCGATCGTGATAAAGATCGAATCGAGGATTCGATGCAAGCAAACATCGATGATGCCCAAGAGCGTGAACAAGTTCTCGAACGTTATCAGGAAGCAGAATCCGCTCTAACGGCACTCCTCGAGGAAGTCCAATCCAATCAAGGACAAATGGCTGAAGCGGAGAGACTGTTGGAAGAAGCACAGCTCGAAGAAGACAAAGTAAGGGCACTTCTAGAGGGTTCAGGTAAGAATCATGCTGAGCTCAATCGAGCCCTGGGCGAAGCCATTCAACAACTCGAAGAAGCAAAGCAAGCTGTCGCAGCAGCACAATCTGATGTTGATCGAACAGCGGCGCAAGCAGAACTCGTCGAAGCGAATCTAGGTAAGGCACAAGAAACTGCCGAGGAATCACGTCTCGAACTTGAGGAGAAGGAAGCAGAATTCAAAGAAGCCTCTGCTGGGAAGAAGGTCGACAGGTCGTCATTGACACAAGAAATTCTTGATGCTGAACGAGCAGAATCCCGCCTTCTCGAGGAGTCGTCTGCAGTTGAAAAGAAGATGACAGAAACCGAACGTCAACTTCGTTCTGCACGAGCAGAATTGGAGAATAAATCGAATTCAAAGGGTATGGCAGGAGGTGCTGCAGCAATTCTTGGTGCCCGCGACCGTGGTGAAATAAGAGGCATCATTGGAACAATAGCAGAACTTTGCGCTCCAATTGATTCAGAACATGAAACTGCGCTTGCTACAGCATTTGGTGGAGCGATGACTTCGGTTGTTGTTGATTCCGATGAAGTTGCGGCAGAAGCAATACGCTGGCTAGCACAACGAAAAGCAGGACGGGCGACCTTCTTACCACTGAACAAACTCTCGACCAGTCGTGCTGGCGGAAAGGCGATGATGGTCGCACGGAAGCCAGGTGTCATTGGTTTCGCCTATGAATTACTTGAGTACGATCCACGAATTGACACTGCGATTAAGTTTGCACTACGAAATACATTGATTGTTCAAAACATGGACATTGCGCGACAAAACATGGGTGGTGTACGACTCGTTACGATGCGTGGAGATGTTACTGAAGCAGGAGGTGCAATGGTTGGAGGGTCAAGGCAACGAATGTCCGTTAGCTTTGGAGGTGGTATTGCAGGAGCAAAGGAGGTAGAACGTCTCAGTGCAGAGATCGATCGACTTCGTTTGATGTCAGATACAGTTTCAGCAGCACTTGCAGACGTCCGTAAGGAACAACAGTCGCTGCGTCAACAAATCAATGAACTTGCCAACGAAGACGGAGCAATCCGAAGAGAGACACTGCGTGCAGAAGTTGCAACGTTCAAGAAGGCTCACTCAAAGAACATAGGTGAAGTTCAAGCGCTGCAAGAAAATTTGCAGCGTCTGGAAAATTTGGCGAGCACACAATTGGAAACTCTCGATGAGGCAGAATCAAAGGTTGCGGATGGTGAAGTTCTCAGAGCGAGTGCTCAATCAGCGCTTGAGGATGCAAGTCCACAACACCTCAAAGATCGCCTCCATGAATGCACAGTCAAACGTACACAAGCGGAGGGTATGCGATCCAATGCCGAGGTATCATTGCATTCAGTCTCAGAACGTAAGACATTACTTACTTCGACACTCGAAAGTGAAAAAGAGCGATTGGGTCAAATCGATCAAGCGGTTGCTGAACGCACAGAAAACGTTGCTTCTTTGAAGCGAGACGTTCAGCAGAATGAAGAAATTCTAGCAGAGAAAGAAGCTGAACGTGCTCAATTCCTCGAGGAAAACAAAGGACTTGAGGACGAGCGTATTGAATTGGTTGAAGAACGAGCCAGTCTCAACTCAACCCTGGCCCAGAAGGCCAATCAAGCTCGTAGCCACCGAACGCTCTCAACTGAACTTGAACGAACCATCCAGTCAAAGCGGAAGGAATTGTATGATGTTGAAATGGAAATGGGCTCTATTGGCATCAAACCAGCAGAAGACGGGGTTGTCCTCGACTCTGTTGCTGACATCGATCGTCGTATTCGACGCTTAGAGCGACGCCTTGAAGAATTCGGTGCCGTCAATATGCGAGCCATCGAACAATACGATGCAGTTGAGCAACGCCTTGCAGAAATGGAAGGTGATTTCAAGAAACTTCAGGAGCGAAAGAAGCATCTTATCGATGTTGCAGAGCGCCTTGAAGAGCAACGTAAGGTACGTCTTCTCGATGTGCTTGAAAAGGTCAATGAGAATTTCAAGAAGGTCTACAAATCACTCAGCAATGGTGGACGAGGTGAACTGTATCTTGAAAATAAGGACGAACCATTCAAAGGTGGACTTGAGTTGTGGGCTCAACCAAAAGGTAAGTCATCGAATGTCACTCGACATCAACTCTCTGGTGGTGAGCAATCCGTAGCAGCCCTTGCATTGATTTTTGCAATACAAGATTACGATCCAAGTCCATTCTACTACTTCGATGAAGTCGATCAAAATCTCGATAGTGTCAATGCAGAATGCATTGCAAAGATGTGTCGTGAGCGCAGTAAAGCGGCTCAATTTATCATGGTCACACTCCGGAAAGTTTCGTTGCAACTTGCTGATCACCACATTGGAATTACGCATGGCGGAGACGGATGCAGTCGCCGAATCATTGATTTCGATCAGGAACAAGCAATTGCTCTTGGTGAACAGGCCCTCAAAGAGGCAGAATCTGCTGCTGCCAAGAATGCACAACGGGCGAAGGAAGAGAAAGAAACTTTGGCAGAAATGCCGAAAGTTCCGGATGCACTCCCCGCTCCTCAGAGTTTAGGAGGTCTGTTGAAGCACATCAAAGAGGATGAGAGTATGGCTTCACTGGCCGAACGAACTGCAGAAACGAACGAAGATATTGAAGAGCGATCTTCACTTGTCGATGCCATTTCTGAAATGGATTCAGATGATATTTCAACAGAAGATGAAGTCGAAATTGAAGAATGAGGTGAAAATATGGTTCAGCAAGGCCTCGATCAATGGTTTTTGCGACAGGATGTTATTGACCAACTTTTGCAAAGTGGGGATGATGATCTAGAAGGAATCAACGCATATGCTGATCGAATCTTGATGATCGCTCAAGCAGAAGAAGCAGAGCATCAAACGCTTGAAGACCCGTTCGATCGAAGCGTTGCTCTTGTTCTTTCATTGGTAAACAGTGAAGGTTTGGATGCTTGGAATATCGACCTCACCTCGTTCTTACGGCAATTCATGAAACGGGTGAAGTCACAAGCAAGTACTCTAGACCTACCTGCATGCGGACGTTTGATTCGAATGGCCTGGGAAGTTCTGAATTACCAAGCCGCTCATCTATTTGATCGCCTTCAAAATCAAGATGTTGAAGACGATTGGGATACGAGTTTCGACTTCGGTTGGGAGGCCGAGTACGACGACCATGAGTTTCATTTTACCAATACAATTCTTCAAGGAAATGCTGATGATGTTCTTGAGAATCTTTTCGATGAACGTGTTCGTCGTGATGAAGGGCGCCCGGTAACGTTGGGTGAACTGCTATCTGCTCTCAAAGATGCTGCTGATGATGCTGATGCACTCAAATTACGGGAAAAGAATCGAATCGCCCACGCGATTGAAGTTGAGGAAATGGTTTCCAATGTTGGAGGTCGAATGCATAATGAAGATCTTGATGGAGACATTGAACGGTGTTGGGCTGCATTACGTGAAACGACACAGAAGATGGGTTCAAGCAATGTTCCACTAAAATCGGTTATTGAAACTCTGGTTCCAATTCTAGAAGAAGCGTTTGGTGCAGTTCCAGAAGGCTATGGTGAAGATGCTCGTGTAAGTTCGTTCATCGCTGGCTTGTTTCTAACTCACAAAGGTATGGCATCCATTACACAGGGCAATGAACTTGATGATGTTATCATGATAGAAGATCTATGGCCTCAACTTACAAGTTTCGAAGAGGTAATTGATGCCACAGTCGAGGCCGACCAAGAAGCTCAAGCTGTACGTGAGGCGTCAAAGACGGGTTCAGTTTTGCATGCTGAGCGTTTGCAAGAGCGTGCAGAAAAGGCTCGCATGGCTGAAGAAAAGGCCAAACAGAAGCATGAAGATGAACAGCAAGAATCATCTCAGCAATTGAATGAACATGAATGGCTGGTAGAGTAGGTGATCAAATGTCTGAACTAGCGTTAGAAACTCTTCTAGAAGCAACACTTTTTGGTTCTGGAAAATCAATGTCAGTCAAGGATCTTTCAGAAGCGCTTGGATATGAAGAAGATGAAGTCGGTGAAGCATTGCTGTCGCTTCAAGGTACTATGAAGCGCCGAAGAGGAGGAGCACTTCGCATTGTTGAGATTGGTGGTAAATGGGCAATGGAGGTTCGCCCAGATGTTGCTGAACATTTACCAAAAGATACGAAGACGGAAATGCCAAAAAAATTACTCAAAGCAGCTGCTTTGATCGCTTACCATCAGCCAATGCCTCAATCGAGGCTTGTTGAATTACTTGGACAAAAAGCCTACGATTACGTCCGTGAACTTTCACAATATGGAATGATCATGCGACGCCGGGATGGCAATACGAGGCGTTTGACAACCACCCGGCGATTTTCAGAGGCCTTTGGATGCCCACATACCGATTTACGAAAAGTTCGAAAGTGGTTTAGAGAACAAGTTAGTGAGGCAGGATTGTTTGATGGAATGGAATCAGAAGCACTGAAGGATGTGGGCGAGGATGGACTTATTCAATCGACGTTACCACTTGAAGAAGAATGATTACGAACGTAATTCTTCCAAGATTTCAGCAACTCGAGTCTGCGTTTTCGGACCCTCTTCGGAAATCAATCGTTCAGCAACACGTTCGATTTCATCTCCAATAGCACCAGCGCTAACGGCCATATTTTTTGCATGGAGTCGCATATGTCCCTTTTGTATTCCGCTCGTTGCTAGCGCTCGAAGTGCTCCAAGGTTCTGTGCTAAGCCAGCTGCGGCCATCACAGATGCAAGTTCTTGAGCTGATTCAACACCAAGTATCTCTAAGTTCGTTCGAGCGACTGGGTGGACTTTTGAAGCCCCTCCGACGATACCTACAGCCATTGGCGTTTCTATGGTTCCAACGAGATTTCCTGTTGAATCCCTTTCCCAATGGGTCATCGAACCATATCTCTCTTGATTGAATGCTGCATAGGCGTGGCATCCAGCCTCGACAGCCCTCCAGTCCTGGCCACATGCTACAGCGACCGCAGAAATCCCATTCATCACACCTTTGTTATGAGTAGCAGCACGATATGGGTCTGCCATAGCAAAGTGATGGGCTTCGAGTATCCTTTCAATAATGCTCTCTCCATCTGCACGATCGCCTGAATTACTCATTTCTTCTGGGGTAAATGTTCCTGAAACACGAGCAAGTCGTTCCGTCGCTAAATTTGAGAGAATTCGTAGAAGTGACCGCCCATTTGTAATTTTTTCAAGTTCTGGGGCGAGCAATTCAGCCATCGTATTCACCGCATTTGCACCCATAGCATCTCTACAGTCAACATGGATATGAACAATCAACATTGGTCCAGATAAACTCTCTATTGTCCGAGTCGATATGTCCTTACATCCTCCCCCAAGACGAATCATCGTAGATGGTAGGCTGTTTGCTAAATGTATCAATTGACTTTTGTTTTCTTCAATGCTCTTGGTTGCATGTGCATGGTCCATAACGTCGAGAAGTTGAATCTGAGCAATCATGACAGGATTGTCATTGTTTGAAGAAAAACCACCATTCGCATGGCAACGCTTTGCCATGTTTGAAGCTGCAGCAACAACACTTGATTCCTCAAGGCAAAATGGGATGACATAATGCTTTCCATCGATAATAAAATTGGTTGCTACGCCGACTGGTAGTGACATGGTTCCGATGACATTTTCTATCATTCGATCGGCAGCAGTCTCGTCAAGCTCGCCACTCGCTGCAAGTACTGCGATTTGCTCATCGTTAAGATTGGCAAGGTCTGCAATCATCTTTCTCCGTTCTTCGACAGTAAGTTTGTAGAAACTTTTGAGACGGCTATTGTCGACAGGCATGAGGTCTCCTCAAACTGGTCGAGGTAGAATCGATGCATGAAACAATCGGAAGTTATTAACGGGTTTAACGCTTAAATCAACGCGTTAATTTAACGTTAGTTGGGCGTTAAACCATAGAGTGATGGACGCATGGCCTTTTGATTAACGTGTCATAACACGTCCTCAGCACCTATCATCTCGATGAAATATCATATACTTGATTGAAGTTGGGCTCTCATGCATGGAAACACTATCGATTTCGGTTTTCCTACAATGCGTGAAGATCCATTTTCCTCAAGCCCTCTCAACAAGGATGAATTTGATTTGCTTGTTGGCCGACACGCAATGTTCGAGGAAATGGAGCGTAAAATTTCGTTCAAATCTGCAGATAGAATTCTTATCGTAGGTGAATTCGGTTCTGGAAAAACGTCTCTTATGCAATGCTTAGGCGCTCGGACAAATCTCCACTTAAGCATTGACCGCATCGCATTTTCGGAACCTGGAGTCGAATTATTGAAAGATATGTATGCTCAACTAATCGATGGTTCACCTCCACATGATTACCAAAAACTTAGCAGAGATTTACATCGTATGATTCATGATTCACGCCAAATGCTTCCATTGATTACAATTGATGCTGATATGACTGATGTTTCTTCATTGGAAGCATGTTTACGTTCCTCTTTGCATTTTTTTGAGCGTTTACCGGCTCTAATTATCATAGCAATCAACCCACAACAGCAGTCTCTTATCTCCGAACAATTGCTGCAGAGGTTCGAATTGCGCACGATGACAAGTTTGGACATTGATGGAATCAAGGCCCTTGTGGAAAGAAGAATCGCAAAAGTATCTTCGCAACCGTACAATATGACAACTGAAGACGCAACGAAACTCCTTCAATTAAGTCAAAGCGGTCAACCTGGTGCTCTCATCAAGATCCTGAGAAACTCAGTGACAGGGAATTACGACAGACAAACATCATCTCTTCCCTATGAACCACCGGTGAGTGAAATCCAATCTCCCTCTGCTAATACCATCCAAACTGTGATTGAATCAAACGTTTCCGATGATTCCAATGAAATTTCTGAAGCTCAGGCTGCTGAGGAAGGATGGGAAGAGGCACCTGGCATGACAGAAGCTTCGGGATTTGACTTGGACTTTGGGATACTTGATGAGCCCGTTGAAGAACCGATAGAAGATCAGGAAGAGATCAATATTGACGAGATTGAACAAGAAATGACCGATGATTCCTACATCAGTGAAGATACCATTCCATTTGCTGGCGTCTTCGGAGGGTTAAGGGGACGGGGAAAAATTGTCAACAATGAGTTGGAATCAATTCCAAAAGGTCAATTCAAGGCAACAGAAAAAGGGACGGCTTTCTGGTCAGCCGAAGAATCCTTGGAATTTCCTAGCGGCATAAAAACCGAGGAAGAACCCTCGGACGTGGAAGAGTCTGATGCTTCAATTCCTGTTGATATTCATCCTGAAGAATTGCAAAATATCCAACCGAATGATGCTCTCTCTTTAGATGCAAGCGCAATTGAGACGTTCTCTCGTGTTTTGGCCCAGTTTCTCCGTCCTTCTGAACCGGCTCTAAGTGGAAGTCAAGACCTCATCGAGCAACTTCGTGCACTATCGAGGCCACGATTAACTGAGAAGGAAGAGCATGTTCTAAGTATTGCAGTGTTGAGTTCATTAACATCATCGGAATCTGTAGTTGTCGCTGAAGCAAAAGGCAGGAATATATCGCCCTCTGATAAGGCACTGTTAGGTAAACTATCGATAAAACGGTCTCGTCTTTCCCAAATCTGCAACAGATTGCACAAAGCAGGAATTTTACACGCTCGGATGGTTGGACGTTCGCGTATGTTCGGGTTGTCAAGAAGCGCACTCGCCCAATTGATAGCGTGGGGCATAATCGGAGGTGATGAATGATGACATGGTCCGTCAGTTGGTCTTGGCAAGCACCATCTCGAATTAGTGCAATAGAATCTGTAAGTGGTCATTTCTGTGTAGCATACGGGCTCGAATTAGCTCTGTTCAATGAATCCAATAAAATTCAGTGGGAACGTAGTATGCCTTTCAAAGTCCATGCCATATGCAATGGAGAATCTCATATTGGTGTGCTTGCAGCACACGCATTCTATCTGTTGAATACCGTTGACGGTTCAATGGTCCATGAAGGCCGATCGTGTCCAGGAGGCTTTACACAACTTCTGAATCGGCCTGGTGGTGGATGGGTTTTAGCTGGCCGGGATGGTAATCTGCATCTTTTCGATGCTAGTGGAATTGGGATTCGTCGTATCCAATCTGGTCTAATACGTCGCTTGATTGGATGGTTAGATCGTGAGCATCTCCTTTGGCAAGATGCCAGTGGAGTTGTTTACTGTGGACAAATAGCCCAGCAAGACAAGCGAAGAGTCATTGATGCAACAGTTTGGAGTTGGGTATCTCAACTTACAGATGGGCACATGTTGTTACAAGCAGCTGATGGACAGCTTTGGGATGGTATTCCGCACCCATACGGTTGGGATTCACTAGAACGGATTGAGATCGAATCGCTTGAACCCCTTGTTGCTACGCGAGTTGGAGATGGATGGTGGGTCTTGGGAATTGAGGGACATCTCGATCACATGAGTACAGAAAGCGTGGAAGTACGCGTTGGAGAAGGAATGGGTCTTGGAGACTTATTGATACGTCTCGGAAGAAATTCGATGATAACCTGCCGAAGGGATGGATTGATTCGAAGATGGGTCGCTCCTCATCTTGCTGAACAACAACGTCGCCATCGACAAAAAGAAGCTGCTGATGCCAAACTTGCACGGTCTTGGGATGAGCGCCGTCAGCTGTTTAACCGTGCTCTTGCTGCTGAAGACGAGGGTCGGTTGTCCAGAGCGGTTGAGCTGTATGAAGCACTTGGCAGAAGAGAGGATGTTCAGCGACTTTTGCGAAGACAAAAAGGAGGAGATTCAAATGAATCCTGATCACACTCTAACCATCGAGCGAGTGAAACATTACCTTTCAATCACTGAAAAAGCAAGAGCAAAGGCAACTCCCCTTGCATCAACAGCGAATGAGGAGTTGATGCTCAAGACACTGTTATCGATGGCAGACGATTACTCCAATGATGCCCAATATTTCCTTGAACAGGGCGACCTAATCAGAGCATTTGGTGCAATCAATTACGCCCATGCATGGATTGATGCTGGAGTAAAACTGAGACTACTGGATGGTCACGGTGATGACGTCTTGTTTACGCTGCCGTAAACGTTCGGTCCTCTTTTGATTCAACTTGAGCAACCAGTCTATTGATTTCATCAACTTGATTGAGGAGATCTTTTGCCCGTTTCCTTGCCCGATTTTCAAATGGTTGAAGCGAATTTTCCAGGTTCATACGAAGTCTGTAGATGTGGGCAGGGCGTCCTCTTGACGATTCGGATCGAGGAGAATAATGCACAAGATTCATGTCACGCAACTCGGAAATTGCCATGCTTACGTCAGGTTGGCGAATGTTGCATTGAGACTGCAATTCTTTTGATGTCGAAGCTCCATGGTAATGAAGACAAAGAAGGACACTGGCTGTATTTTCATTTGCTCCAAGTAGAATGAGCTTCTCTCGCAGTTCGGAGTACTCATCTGCTAGTTTTCCCCAAACTTCTTGTGGCATGTCCGTTAATACAAATTCCGAGATATATAATATGTTCACCGACGTTTTATTGGCAGGATTCAATAATAAAACTTCTCACTCTGAAAAATTCTCTATAGACCGTTAACTAACCGTACCTTTTTCCCCTTCACAATTTCCAGCACGCCCAATCCTGATTCTAGAGTTCGACGCTTCATTTCTGCATCGACAGTTAGGATTGGTATGTTTCTCTGTACTGCAACTTCCAAAAGTGCATCGTCTGTATGCATTGCAGAATGTTCGATTAAGGTCGATCGTTGACGCAAAAGGTCAAGAATCAAATTCCTACTGTGTGGGCGGCCTGCATCAAGTTCTTCCAATTCCTCAAGCACCATATCAAGAAGAATAAAATGTGGAGGTCCGATGACTTTTGACAAAGCGATGTCAATGTTGATGGAGGCATCAACAAGCGCAACCCAACCGCAAGCATCAATGAGCACATCGCCCATATAGTCACCTCATTGAATCGTTCCATGACCGATGAGTCGCCATCGTGCTCCAACCCGCCGTGAAAGAGAAACGCGTTGTCCTTGATCTGCACAAATTGGAAGCCTTAGCTGGAGACTTGCTTGGCCTTTCTCTACACCTTTCACAACACCTACGGATGTGGAGGTAGCAACATTCACCATCAGCATCTCATTGTTTCGAAGAGGATGTATCTTTTCTGGTTGTTCACCTTCACCAGCAACCATGTTTTTCATCAAGTGAATTTCAATCGAACATTCAGATCGAACCTCTGGCAATTCACCTTTTTTGGCGAGAACTTGCCCAGATAGGTTGTCCGCAGTTGTAATCGATGGGTCAAGAAGTGTTCCAAAACCGCACAACCCTCCTGCTGTCATTTCATCTCTTTTTCCACCACCACCTTGCATGCTCGTAATGGTCGTAACGATTGGTTCCCAATGTGACTTGTTTCCTTTCTCTATTTTGCGACCAGGTCCAATGATGATTTCATCACCTTCTCGGAATGTTCCTTCGACAATCGAACCGCCAATTACTCCACCTGTTAACTTTGAAGGACGTGTTCCGGGTCGATTGACATCGAAAGAACGAGCAATATGCATGACTGCTCGTTCATCTGAATCACGGTCTGGAGTAGGAATTGTTTGTTCAATAGCTTCGATCAACACATCAAGATTGACGTCATGATGAGCCGAAACAGGTATGATTGGTGCATCTTGTGCAATCGTACCATTGAGGAATGTCTTGATTTCATTGTAAGATTCCATAGCTCGCTCTCTTGTAACCAAATCGATCTTGTTCTGAACGATAACGATGTTCTTGATTCCAGCAATTTCCAATGCCATCAAGTGTTCTCGGGTTTGAGGTTGTGGACATTTTTCGTTTGCAGCAACCATCAGCATAGCACCATCCATGATGGATGCGCCAGTAATCATAATCGCCATCAATGTCTCGTGCCCTGGAGCATCAACGAATGAAACGACTCGTTGGAGTTCAGATTCAACATCATCACTCCCGTCTGGATGACGACCTGTAGCATAATATTGACCAGATTGGGTTTTGTAAAATGCCGTATCAGCATATCCGAGTTTGATCGAAATACCACGTCGACGCTCTTCGGAGTGGGTGTCTGTCCAAACACCAGATAAAGCCTGAGTGAGCGTCGTCTTACCATGGTCGACGTGGCCGACCAAGCCAATGTTCACTTCGGGTTGGGATGGAAGCGTTCGTGCCATGCTCCCATTCCTCCTTAATCACCGATTCAACCCTCTCGGGTTTCACTCCGCTGCAGCTTCTTCCTCACCGAGCAACTTGTCGAGGCCAATGTTTCCTGCATCGACAACTTTGAGATTGATTTGACGTGTATCCTGTGTAACGGTATTTCCACGGAAGACACGTCGCTTTCGCATACCTTCTGGCTTGTATCGGAAACGCTTCTTTTCACCTCTCTTCGTCTTTGAGACAAGATTGTGTCCTTTGAAACCAGTGGATGCAGTAACGAGGATTGCTTGGCGAGAACCACCTTCAAGATCACGTCGCATAGGGGTTCCAGTCTTGTCTGAGCCACCTGTAATCTCGAGTTTGTAACCAGTCAAGGTCGACTCTCCTTCGCCAACAAAGATTCCGTCGATGACGTCGCCGATTTTCTTACCGAGCAATTGTGCGTGATTGTTACCCGAAATAACGGTCTTGTAGGACGGGGAATAGGTCTTCTCCTTTCCGTTCTTGGTGGTACGGGTCAACTTGGTTGTGGTGTCGTTGACCACTGCAACAAATGAATTTCCATCAGCCATGATGCATTCCTCTAGCAACCTAGCGACAAACGACCCCTATTTAGCCTCACCGCATGCTATTTGTTCGTCAGCGTTTCAGTTTCTTTGCGACTCTGCCTTCAATTCGGGTCGCAACATCCACAGGTAGAGCGTGAGGCATGGAGATGTGAGTTGTCCGCCCTCTACCTTCTCCGACCGTATCGACGCGCGTTGCGATGATGTTCATGCTTTCGATTTGCTTCAAAAACTTCCAAACGGTTGTGTGGCTGCGGGGTTGGACCTCGTATTCTTCACAAACAACAGCATAAATGGATTCAACATCTTTGCTTGTCATAAATTCTGCTTTTCTCAATCGTCGACAAATGCCGAGCAAAACAAGCATTGAATGGGCAGACAAATCGTCAAGGACGTCTTCTGGCATCACTTGAGGGACCTCTCTTGCTTTGGTCTGAACGTGTTCTGGCATGATGTTCTTCTGTCCGTCAGATTCAGCATGTTCAACAGCGGCTCCCAGTAATTCAATCACTTGTCGAGCATCTCCAGACGGTGCAGCTGAAGTTGCGATGAGTTTCAATATCTCCTCATCCCATGATCTCGGATTTAATGCCTGTTCAGCGCGTTGACGTGCGATTGCGAGCAGACCCTTCATGTCGTACGGAGGTACAGGAATATGATTGGTGTGGCCAAATCGAGAAATAACGGCATTCTCGAGGACGTCGAGAACCTGCTCTTGACTGATAAGAATGAGTGAAAGTGTTCCACTGCCTTCCTGATCCTCATCGATACGGAGCAACTGGTAGATGAGATCGTTTCCTGATTTCCGTAGCAAATGGTCGACTTCGTCCAAGACAACGATCAGATGGCGCCCATTGCTTTTCAACATCTTTCTCAGACTGCTCAACAATTCCCCCATCGAGAGCCCACGATCGGGGTGGCCGGGGTCCAGTGACTGGACAATGCGTTGCGCAACACGTACATTGGTTGTTGCGTTTCGGCAATTGATGTGAACACTTCTTAGCGGTCGTTTGTTTCGGAGATGGTATTCGATGTCTCGACAAAAAGTTCGAGCAAGAAGGGTCTTTCCACTTCCAACAGGCCCAGTAATCACGACGTTTGCACTTCCGTTTGGATGTGCGATGGAATGAAATTTTGCAGCGAGCGTTTCTTGGATTGTTTCCCTCCCAACCATGACTTCAGGTATGTAATCGAAGTCAAGTGGATCAGGGTTCAAAAGAATAAACCCAGAACCAATCCGGTCAAGATAGTCGCTCATGTTGGTTGCATCTTGATGCCAACCGTTCTTGAACACTCGCTCTATCCCAATCAAAAAAGAATCAAACTTCAGGGAATTTCATCAAATTGATACCCAAGTTCCCACTTCTTTTCACCAAGAGCAACTTCAAGTTCGAATGGAGTGATGAGTGGTTTAGCGTATTTCACCGCATCATCGATGGCAATTCTTGGACAAGCAGTGTTGACAAAAGCATCAACCGGATAGAAATCAATCAGTTCAGGTCCAACATGTTCAAGCGCGAGGAGGTAGCCCTTCTTTCCGTGTTTTTCGAGCAATCGCTTCATTCTCAAAGCGAGCGTTCTTCGCATTTGACCTGGCTTTTCACCGATGAGAATTCCAAATTTTTGAGCATCCATGGACGACATGATCAAGCCAAACCGCTGTCGCAAGATACGCTCTATCCGTTCAAATGACATTTCGATGGCATCACCCGAGTAAGGGTCGAGCATTGCAAGTGGTTTACCAGTGTGAAGCACAAGCCCAATCGGGTGAAAATCTCCGCTTCCGAGAAAGAGATAGTGCCCAATCGTGTCATCATCACCTGAGTAGTTGCACCCGAGCACTTGGCCAGGGAAGGTAAGTCTGGCCCCTCCCATTGGAATCGTAACATCAAACCCTGCTTGTTCAAGTCGGTCATGAAAATCTGGAAGAAGGTGCAGATGCTGAATGCTCCCGACCAAGCCCAATTTCGTATCTTTGAGTGGGCTTAGGCGTCCAACTGCGTCCATGAAACGCTCTTGCGCTTCTTGTTCCGATAGTTCGCTAGCAGGCTGTTCAGCCATTCGGTTCTTTGCAATCTCTCGATGCGCATTGAGCATCGGAAGCACAGGTGCGAGCTCAGGATCTCCATCGTAAGTGACATCAATGAACTGTGTCGGCATTCCTGAATCAATATTCATCTGAGAATGTCCCATGTGCGCCACAAGTTCAACACCCATCATTTTCATCTTATCATGGACAAGGTCGCAAGCACCGTAACATGGGTCTGCAGCGAGAACAACCTTTGCTCCTGAGCCGGATTCAATTTCATCCATCATTTCAAGAGCTTGCATTTTCAAACCCTCAGGCACTTGAAGCGCAACAAGCCGATTGTCGTTCTTCTGTATGCGTTCAATTAACTCTTCGAGTTGGAAGTCATGTCGATCCAAATCCATCATATCACCTCGTCGAGAATTACGACGTTACCTCCATCCATTTCGACTTGAACGAGGGATGAAATCTCAATGTGCGGATACTTTTGTTGCAATTGTTTCAAGCCTGGGCCCTTTTCAACGACAACGACAATTGATTCGATAACAGCCCCGATTGATTCGACGCCACTGATGACGGCATCCAGAGTTCCACCTGTGGATAAAACGTCATCAACAATAAGAACACGTTCACCTTTTTTGATGTCATTAAGGAACATTGAACCTTTGGAATAACCTGTTGATTGATCGATAGCAACCTCTCCATCAAGGCCATAAGAACGCTTTCGAATGACGACTTGAGGCTTGTTGTTTCGCATCGATAGAGGACTTGTTAGCGGCAAACCCATCGCTTCGATACCAAGCATGAGATCGATTGATTCCCAATGAACTCTTTTCTCTATCAGTTCAACAACTGCTTTCAAAACTTGTGGGTCGAGGCGAGGGACTCCGTCAGTTAAAGGATGAATGAAGTAAGGATAGTCTCCTTTCCATATAATCGGTGCAGCAAGGAGTGATTCCTTCAATCGCTGCAGGGGATTTGACATGGTTCCACTTCAGTAATCAAAGTTCGGAGAGATACTCGACGTATTCGTCAGGCTCGAGTAGATTTTCCATGTCAAATTGGAATGGTTGTAGGACCAAAATCCAACCAAGGTCGTAAGCGGACTCATTGACCAGGTCAGGATTAATCTCCACTTCTCCATTGACCTCTGTAATTGTACCGGAAAACGGAGCCGTGTATGCAATTTTGTCATCAGCAGTCCACAGCGAGAACATATCTTGTCCTTCATCCACAACAGTTTCAGCCTGTGGGAGAATAACTCGGAGTACATCTCCGATTTCAACGCCCATGAATTCGCTGATTCCTACCATGATCTTTTCATCATCTTTTTCTTGGTACCATAGATGGTCAATCGAGTATTTTCGATTGTGTGCAATGTTAAATTCTACAACTTCTTCTTCCAAGCCATATCACCTATACGCGGCTCAAACATCTCCTATATGAATCATCGCTATTTTTGCAGTGATATGGCTCTAGCACATTCATTAAGTGAGACCCTTAACTAGGGTAAAACGGCGAGCGCATGGACTTCAAAGCAACCGATGAACAAGACATGATTCGAGAAATGGTACGAGATTTCGCTGAAACGGTACTTGCGCCAACGGTCGAACATCGAGACCAGACCCAAACACCCCCTGCCGAGGAGTGGCAACAGTTCCTCGAACTCGGCCTGCAAGGTGTCACTATTCCGGAAAAATACGGTGGCATGCCCGTTGATGACATATCGGAATCGATTATTGTCGAAGAGTTAGCACGTGTTGATCCCTCTTTTTCTGTAATGTACTGCGTGCACGTTGGATTGTGTGCTAAAACGATTGCACTTCATGGAGACGAATACCAGAAAGAAACGTACCTTTCCAGGCTCGCAGAAGGCGATGTAGGAGCATACTCACTTTCTGAGGCAGGTGCTGGTACCGATGCCGCAGCAATGTCGTGCAAAGCAAAACTCTCAGAGGACGGCTCACATTACATTCTCAATGGTGAGAAAATGTGGGTCACCAATGGAGCACAGGCAAAAATCATTGTTTTGTTCGCAAAAGATGTCGATCATCCAGATTATGGCGTTAAGCGACATGGAGGAACCACTGCTTTCATTGTCGATTCTGAATTTGAAGGATTTTCAGTTGGAAAGAAAGAGGATAAACTTGGAATTCGCTCATCCGATACGTGCACACTTGTCCTAGAGAATTGCAAGGTTCCCGTTGAGAATGTTATCAAGGGAGCTGGAAATGGCTTCCCTATCGCAATGAATGCTCTCGACAATTCACGAATAGGAATTGCAGCACAAGCCCTTGGGATTGCTCAAGGAGCATACGAGGCATCTCTAAAGTATGCTCATGAACGAGAGGCTTTTGGTAAACCAATCGCTCATCACCAGATGATTATGGGGTACCTAGCTGATATGGCAACACGAATTGATGCGGCCCGACATTTGGTTTACAAAGCCTCATGGGCAAAACAACAGCATTACGAGCATGACGGACCACGTCACACAAAAGAAGCGAGCATGGCTAAACTTTACGCAGGCGATACTGCGATGTGGGTTTCAGAGCGTGCAATCCAGATTCATGGAGGCTATGGATACACCAAAGAATTCCCTGTTGAGCGGTTTTTCAGAGATGCTAAAATTACTCAAATCTATGAAGGGACTCAAGAAGTTCAACGTATTGTCGTTGCACGAAGTCTTCTATAGATAAGAAAACGTTGTAGCGCCAAGGACGGCACGCTTACGACCGGTATTCCAATCACAGATTTGTGCTTCTGCTAGAATAGTTTGATTTGGTTTAAACTCGATCGCATTCTCAGCCGATTCAGAAGGTAATCTCAGTTCAACTTCATATCCTGGTTCACCATGCAGTTTGCCGATAATGGTCATACCGTTCTTCAATGCACCAGTCCCAATCAATGTTTTCTCGATTGAAGTTATTTGAATTGAGCATGGTTGAATTGGAGATTGAGAAATCGCATTTCGGCGTTCACTTGTGAGTTTCATTCCCTCAAGTAATTCAATGAAGCGTGAGTGGTCAATCGGAGTCCCATCATCATTGAGAAGCACAGGCGCTGGTTTTTCTTTTTCAGCCTCAAGTTTTTCTTTTTCAGCAGCTTCACGTTCAGCAGCTTCCTTTGCCTTTTGTTCTTCGAGTAAACGTTGTTTTTCAGCTTCTTCTTGGCGAATACGTTCTTCGGCCAATTTTCGAGCCTCTTCTTCAAGTTCTTTGTCAAGTTCTTCGAAATCATCTTGTTCAGGTTCTGCGATTTCTTCAATACCACTTGGTAATCCAATGCTTTCGAAATATGTGTGAAGATCGGCCACCGTGACAGTCCCGTCTTTGTCCATATCGAGTACAGACATAAGACCGTTGATGACCCAACCAGGAGGTTGGGTTCCAGTGGTCCGTTCAAGCGCACTCGAAAGCTCCGTTGATTGGATGACTGCATCCATATTTGAATCGATCATATTGATAATTTCGGCTCCAGTTAATCCAGAACCTAGGAGCCAACTTGTAAATTGTGTATTTAATTGACCAATCATTGGATTCGTCGCAACCATTTCCTTGATATGTTGGTCCATTTTTGCTTGTAGCGCTTTTTTGACAGACATCCAATCGCAACCTTACCTGCTCGGTATATTCAAACTAAAGGGTTAGGGGAATTGAAGTTTTGGCCAACGTGTTGTGTCTGATGTTTGCCAGGAAAGTGTACACAGGAGTGTATCAATCTCATCAATAGACCGAAGATTTCGTGCGATTTGTTCATAGAAGAGCCACTCCTTAAGCGCCCCCAATATTGGTCCTTGAGGAAGATTCGTTTTTCTCAGAATGTATTCTCCATCTGCCAACGGTTTCACATCGAAATCAATCCTCTGATCTACCAATCGATCAATCCTTTTCTGAATATCTTCCACGTCATGGACGGGATCCCTATCGATTTGAGCAAACAGGTGCTCTAGATGCAAATGCTGATGGCTCCATCTGCCAAGAGCAATCGCATAGACACGAATTGCTGAATCTCGGTCATCTGGAATGTGACCAAGTTTTGAATGACGGAAGATGAGATTCTTTTTTTCTGAACCACTCAGACGCAGTCGTTTTGAGATTTTTTCACAATACAATGAATCATATTCGCGGAATAAAACGACCAGGCGATCAATAACATCATCGCCTTCAATCTGGTTGAGGAGTCGTATTCGGGGATCATCTTGAATCCAATCGATTGCAAAAATTTGTTTCAGTATTCCATCATCAGCCATGCGTTGTACAATTTCAGGTGCATGTTGCCCGAGAAGGATTCGTTTGAATTCAGACCAAATGCGCTCTGAAGCGATACGATCAATCATTGGTCTTGTTTGTCGGAGTGCATCTGCTAGTTTTTGTTCTGGCCACCAGATTCCTGCATTGCCTTGATCCATAAATCTGTAGGTTCGAAGGATTCGTAAAGCGTCTTCAGAGAGTCGCTTTGCGGGATCTCCTACAGAGCGTAACCGATTCTTTTTCAAATCATCAAACCCTTGGAATGGGTCGTAATACGTTTGTTTCATGACATTCACAGCAATTGAATTCATCGTTAAATCACGGCGTGATAGGTCGACAAGCAGAGAATCTCCCCATTCGACTTCATCTGGTCTTCGGCCATCATTGTAGCCAAATTCCGTTCGTAATGTCGTTATTTCGTAACTCTGCCCTTGATTTCGAAATGTTATGGTTCCGTATCGCTCACCAGTCGGAATTGTATTTCCATATGTTTTCATTTCATCAGGGGTCATTGTCGTTGCAAGATCATATTCGTTAACTTCGATACCCAACAAAGCATTGCGATTAGCGCCACCAACAATCCAGACATCAGCATTCTGTTCCTCGAACCAATGAAGAATTTGAATTAAACTCTCAGGGAGGTTTTCAACCATATTGGCAAGAGCTGGAAGAAGAGGCAATTCTTCCATTCCGCGCGCTGGGTCCATGGTCGACACTCATCACTCCGTGTTCATGTAAGACAAAGCATTATCCTGTGAATCCTGTTGGTCAAGGCATGTCTTGGACGGAAGAAGATGTGCGGTTGGTCCCCGTAGAGTGGCTCAAGGCCCATGAGGAAATCAAACTCAAAAACATGGAAAAGCTCCTTGAAATGACGTTGAAATGGGACGGCTTCACAAAGCCACTCATCGCTGATAAAGCCACAGGAACAATTCTTGACGGTCACCATCGTTATGCGGTTGCCAAACGCCTCGAACTGGCTCGAATTCCCGTTGTTTGTATTGATTATCTCAATGACAATACAGTTGAACTGGAATTATGGCCAGCATCAGAACTTGAATCAATCACAAAGCAAGACGTTATTGACATGGCGCTTTCTCATGATCTCTATCCAGCAAAAACGACTCGTCATCGAATCTCAGATTATTTGCCACCAATCCATGTATCACTCCAGAGGCTCTCATTGCTCACTCCGAGCCAGCCTGCAGAGATTATTTGACGCAGAAGTAAATCTCCTAATACAAGTCGTTTCGATTGCTGTTTTAATCACTTAAACTTGAACCATTCCGACTCTGATTTAGCAACTCGGTACCATTTGCTTCCATCGTTGTGAGTTAACCATTCATAACCATTATCATCAATTTGTTCTGCAGAAGTAGAAGGACTTGGTTTTGATGGTGTACCTAATATTTCTGGAACTATTTTGTCACTCTCTGCCTTTAATCCTACTTCAGTTGATCTAAATTTTTCTTCAAGTTCAGTTCGAAGTTTATCTAACCTAATTCCTTGATTCACTCCCAATAATCTAACAGTTAGACATAGTTCAACCTTCCTTGATACTTTTTCAAGTTCTTCTCTGTCTTTTGTTTCCTTCATAAGGTTCTCAAATTTTACAGCTCTACTATTGCGGGTAATGAAACCAAAACTAATCCAAATGAAAAGAGGAATTCCTCCAAACATTGCAATTAAATCCCATGCCCCCAAACTTATTCGTGTTCCGGGTATAAACACCTCAAAGCCTTCTATTGGTATTGATTTACTATTAAATGGATCTGTACCATCCCTTATCTCTTCAGCATCTGAGACCCCGTCGTTATCATCATCCTGATCCTCTGCATCAGGTATGCCATCTTTATCGAAATCAGCTTGAATCTTCATTAAGAAGATCTGAGTTGTGCTTCCCCCACTGTTCGTCGCAGTTAAAGAGAAAGTAGTTTCATCAAGGGAACTAACGGGAGTACCAGAAATTGTTCCAGTCAAATTGTCAAAAATGAGTCCCTCAGGAAGAACTCCCAACACTGAATCGATTGACCACGATTCGACATTTCCACCTGTTGAAATTGGAGTAAAGGGGGTCATTTGAACGAATTCTGTTTCTCGCAAGAATGCAGAAGATAAAGAGAATTCAGGAGGCTTTGAGACAATTTGTAAGTAAATACTTAATGAGTTGTTACCTCCAGAATTATATGCCATGATGGTATAATTTTCACCAGACGTTAATACTTCTGGCGTACCATATATGCTCCCTGTTACGCTGTCGAACAATAACCCTAACGGGAGGCTTGGAGAAATTGTGTAATATTCAATAGGTCCACCTACTGATACCGGTGTAATCCTGCTAATTAATACTCCATCAAGTAAAGAATATTCCACAGTGGATAAGATAATTTCAGGCGTAATTTCTAAAATCTTGATTTGTAACTGTAAATATGTGGTTCCTCCGGAATTGTTTGCATAAACTGAGTATGTTGTTTGTGTCATGTTCACAGTAGGTGTGCCTGAGATAATTCCGTCTGAGAACGTTAAGCCCGATGGTAGAG